>JAEYNY010000120.1 GCA_023412275.1 Bacillota bacterium | reverse complement strand
TGTGGAATTTTTAACAGATAACGAGGGTAAAATAATGGATAAAAATTTGTTGATTAGTAATATTAACAAAATGAAGAAAGAGCATAATGCAGTTATTGTTGCTCATAGCTATCAGGTTGATGAGGTGCAGGAAATTGCTGATGTAACGGGAGATTCTTTTGCTTTAAGCCAGTACTGTGCTACAAGTCAGGCTGATACTATAGTTTTCTGCGGAGTTCATTTTATGGCAGAAAGTGCTAAAATCCTATCACCTGAAAAGACAGTTCTATTGCCTGAAATAAATGCAGGTTGTCCTATGGCTGATATGGTTACAGCTGATGCTTTGAAAGAGGCAAAGAAAAAGTATCCTGACGCAGCTGTTGTATGTTATATAAATTCAAGTGCAGAAGTTAAGGCAGAATGCGATATTTGTTGTACTTCTTCTAATGCTGTGGCTGTTATCAGATCAATTGATAAAAAGGATATCATTTTTGCTCCTGACAAAAATCTTGGTAGTTATGTAGCGAAAATGGTGCCTGAGAAGAATATTATCTTTTGGGAAGGCTACTGTATTACGCACCATAAAATCAAGGCAGACGCGGTTGTAGAGTCAAAGAAGCTACATCCGGATGCTATTTTACTTGTTCACCCGGAATGCCAACCAGAGATACAGGAACTTGCAGATTTTGTGGGTAGTACAAAGCAGATTATTGATTACGCGAGAAATTCTGAACACGATAAATTTATTATCGGAACCGAGATGGGTGTTCTTTATCAGTTGAAAAAGGAGAACCCAAATAAAACTTTTTATATGATGTC
Organism: Bacillota bacterium; assembly: GCA_023412275.1. Taxonomy (GTDB): domain Bacteria; phylum Bacillota; class Clostridia; order Acetivibrionales; family DSM-1351; genus Ruminiclostridium. The sequence goes on along the minus strand of JAEYNY010000120.1, from coordinate 2,368 downwards.
CAACGGGCTAATTTGTCCGAATATGAAGAAGACATCATTACAGAGTGTTCACGACGCTTTGGCTAAAAGGCAGTATGAAATAACACTGGACAGAGATATTATTGAGCGTGCGTCCGGTAGTTTAAATAGAATGCTGGCAGTAGGAAAATAGATATTTGTAACAATTAAGTACTTTACCCCATAGCATGGAACAGAACTGATATAAGCAGGGCCAATCAGCAGCTCCTTACAAGAGTGGGGATATGGAGGGTAAAAAAATGGAAGAGGATAGTAATAAGGTTGACGTTGAAGTCATACACAAGGATGTTGTAATTATCGGAAGTGGAATAGCCGGAGTATATACGGCATTGGAGATACCCGACAGCTTTCAGATTGGGATAATTACAAAGGAGACATTGGACATAAGCAATTCAGTTCTTGCACAAGGGGGAATAGCAGTTTCTCTCGATGAGAAGAACGATTCGCCTCAACTGCATTTCAAAGATACTCTTTTTGCCGGTGCAGGGTTAAACGATGAAAAAAGTGTCTGGGTTCTGGTAGAAGAAGCTGCAGAAAATATTAGAACACTATGCAGTCTGGGAGTGAACTTTGATAAAAGCGGTCAACAGCTATCCCTTACAAGAGAAGGTGCGCACAGCGTAAACAGGATTATCCATTCAGGTGATACAACCGGCAAGGAAGTCTGTGATAAGCTTATTGAAGTTGCCACAAAGAAGAAGAATATATCTATTTTTGAAAGTCACTTTGCTGTTGACCTTATTATTGAAGAGGGAAAATGCAAAGGTGTTATTGTTTATGATGAAATTTCTGATAAAATAAAAATTTTCCATTCAAATTCTGTGGTAGTAGCAACGGGAGGTTTTGGACAGATTTATTCACACACTACAAATCCTGAAGTTGCAACCGGAGATGGAGTGGGAATGTGCCTTAGAGCAGGTGCTCAGGCAATGGATATGGAATTTGTACAATTCCACCCTACAGTACTGTACCATCCAAAGGACAAAAGCTTTTTAATATCTGAAGCAGTCAGGGGAGAGGGCGCCAGACTTAAAAATTGCAAGGGTGAAGCTTTTATGAAAAAGTATCATGAGTTAGGTGAGCTTGCACCTAGAGATGTTGTTTCAAGAGCTATTTTTAAAGAAATGTCCCTCACTGATTCTAAAAATGTTTTTCTGGATATTACCTTTAAAAGCAGAGAATATCTCGAAAATAGATTTCCAAATATTTTCAAGACATGTCTTGATTATGGAATAGATATATCCAAGGATTTTATTCCGGTTGCTCCTGCAGAGCACTATTGTATGGGTGGAATCAGAACGGATGTTGATGGTCAGACCAATATACCCGGCTTATATGCATGTGGTGAAGTAGCTTGTACTGGGATTCACGGAGCAAACAGATTGGCAAGTAATTCCTTGCTGGAAGGACTGGTTTTCGGAAGGAAAATAGCCAGGAAAATCGGGTCAGAGGGTGGACATTACGATAATTTAGCTGTGAATTCAGAGATGAGTTACATTTCAAACAAAGACAACGACCCAGCACTCAAAGCTATGAAAGAAGAGATACAGGCTGCTATGACAAAGTATGTTGGTATAATCAGAAATCAACAAAATCTTGAAAAAGCTGCTGAAATAATAAATGATATTTATAAGAAGTATGCAGATTTGTCGGGATTCAGTCTTGTGAAGTTGGAAGTATTGAATATGCTAACAGTAGCAGAGCTTGTTATAGAATCTGCCCTTGAGAGAAAAGAGAGCAGAGGAGCACATTATAGAACGGATTTTGACAAGACTGATGATGTGAACTGGAGAAAAAACATTATTAAAGAATTGGAGAAGGGCAAGATGGCTTCACCATTTTAAAAGGAGGAAAAATGAAACTCAGTAAACTTTATATCCATGAGATAGTTATGAATGCACTAAAGGAAGATATGCCTCTAGGTGATATTACTACAGATAATATTATTTCAGAAGGAGATTCATCCAAGGCTGAATTTTTGGCTAAGCAAGACGCTGTTATAGCCGGGCTTGATGTTGCAAAGTATGTTTTTGAAGTACTGGATAGCGGCGTGTGTTTCAAAGCCTTTGTTAAGGATGGAGACAAGGTATAAAAAGGGGATATTATTGCAGAAGTAAGCGGTCCTACAAGAGCTTTGTTGAAAGGGGAGAGGACTGCATTAAACTTCATGCAAAGGCTGTCTGCAATTGCTACAATAACTAACAGATATGTTAATAAAGTTCAGGGCTTGCCTGTAAAGGTAACTGACACAAGAAAAACTACTCCCGGGCTGAGACTTTTGGAAAAGTATGCAGTTAGTGCAGGAGGGGGCGCCAACCATAGATTTTCACTTTCTGACGGTGTTTTAATC
>JAEYNY010000119.1 GCA_023412275.1 Bacillota bacterium | reverse complement strand
GGCAGCTTTACATACATAATTGGAAATATAACAGATTTCCTATGCGTCCATTAGGCTGGAAATCGCCTAATGAGACGCTCCATTATTTTTTTACTAATTGTGTAACGCATGTTTGACAAACCAACATCCCATTAATCCTTATATAAACTTCACAAATATGTAAATCTCTGTTAGAATATAATTCAGCGTATAAGCCAAGCATGCTATTTTATGAAAGGTTGGGGTTTGTTGGTTAATTTATATGGAATAAAAGTTTCTGCATGCACTGATGATAATGTAAATTTATTAAAAAGATTTATTTCTGATGAGAGAAAATCAAAAATGGAAAGGTTTTTATTTAAGGAAGATTCTATAAGATGTCTTCTTGGTGAAATCATTGCCAGGTATGCCGTAAGTAAAGACTTAAACTTAAAAAATGAAAATATTAGTTTCAAAACAGATTCTAACAATAAACCATACCTTGCAATCGCGAACCAGTCTGTTTTTTATAATATATCCCATTCCGGGGATTGGGTTGTCTGTATTCTTTCGGATAAGCCTTGTGGAATAGACGTGGAACTTTTAAAACAAGCGGATATTGACATTGCAAAAAGATTTTTTTCACAGAACGAATATGAAAGTCTTATAAGTCAACCGGCACATTACCGTACCAGATACTTTTTTATGCTTTGGACTTTGAAGGAAAGTTACATAAAAGCTGACGGAAGGGGCTTGTCACTGCCTCTCAATTCTTTTTCTTTTAACATAGATTCTGGCAGAATATCTCTCTCAACTAAAGATACCAATAATCTTTCAGATTGCTTTTTCAGTCAATTTGAAATAGACGATGACCATATCGTATCAGTTTGTTCTAAGGAAGATTGTTTCCCTGATAAAATAAATCTTGTAACCGTTCAGGATATTTTAAATACTTTGCGTTAATTATAAGGGCTACCTCAAAAATAAAGAGGCAGCCCTTTATAACTGTTTTATTTATGCACAATAAATCTTGTCACTTGGTAGTATTTCTATACCGTTTTTCAATAAAGTTTCTATTGCCGTTTCAGGGTTTTCAACTCTCAAAATAACAAATGCTTCATTACCTGTTTTTCCTACAAAAGCATACATATACTCAATGCTTATACCATTGTCCTGAAGAATGTCCAATGCCTTTGCAAGTCCTCCCGGCTTATCTTCAACACCTATTGCTATTACACTGGTACAGCTTACCGTGAACTGCTGCTCACTCAAAAACCGCTCAGCATCTTCTGGCTTATTAACAATAAGTCTCAATATACCAAAATCCGTAGTATCGGCTATAGACATGGCACAGATATTAATGTTATTATCCGCAAGTGTTCTGGTTACATCAGCCAACCTTCCTGATTTGTTTTCTAAAAAAACTGAAATTTGTTTAACAAGCATGGTTACAGGCCTCCTTTATAATTGTTAATGAATAACTTAACCCTTATTAAATAACCCTTTTGTCAATAACTCTTTTTGCCTTACCTTCGCTGCGCTGAATGGTTTTGGGTTCAACCAGCTTGATTTTTGCCGCTATTCCCAAAGTACTGGTAATTTCCTTTGAAATCTTCTTTTCTACATCTTCCAGCCTTTTTACTTCATCTGAGAATAAGCTTGGAGTGATTTCAACCTGAATTTCCAACGTATCCAGATTGTCTTTTCTATCAACTACCAACATGTAATGAGGTGCAGTTTCACCAATTGACAATAGAACACTTTCCACCTGTGAAGGGAAGACATTTACACCTCTGATTATGAGCATATCGTCTGTTCTACCGGCCACCTTGTTCATTCTTACTTCTGTACGTCCACATTCACATTTATCATAATTCAACGAAGAAAGGTCTCTGGTTCTGTACCTTATTAACGGAAGACCTTCTTTTGTAATAGTCGTAAAGACAATTTCCCCTTCTGAACCTTCAGGAAGGACTTCACCTGTCTCAGGATCAATAATTTCCGGTATAAAGTGGTCTTCGGGTATATGCATACCGCTCTGATATTCACATTCACATGCAACTCCCGGCCCAATTACCTCGCTTAGCCCATATATATCAAAAGCTTTAATTTTTAGTCTGTCCTGTATTTCCTGCCTCATACTTTCCGACCAAGGCTCTGCCCCGAAAATACCGGCCTGAAGCTTCAAATCGCTTCTCTTGATTCCCAGTTCTTCCATCTCCTCAGCCAAATATAAAGCATAAGATGGTGTACATGCAAGATGAGTTGCACCGAAATCCTGCATAAGTGACAACTGAAGCTTTGTGTTTCCTGATGAAGTAGGTATAACCGTTGCTCCCAGTTTCTCTCCCCCGTAATGAGCACCGAGCCCCCCGGTAAATAATCCGTAACCGTAAGAAATTTGCAGAAAAGAGTCTTTTCCTGCTCCTGCTGCTGTAAATGTTCTGGCAATAACCTCTGACCAAACTTCGAGGTCATTTTTTGTATAGCCTACAACCGTCTTCTTTCCAGTTGTTCCCGAAGATGCATGAACTCTGACAATTTCACTCATAGGTACTGCAAACAGTCCGTATGGATATGTATCTCTAAGATCCTGCTTATAGGTAAAGGGTAAATTTTTCAAATCATCAACAGACTTGATATCTCCCGGTAACATACCCTTTTCCTGCATCTTCTTTCTGTAAGTGGGTACATTTTCATATACCAACTTTACAGTTTTAATTAATCTTTCCGATTGAACCTTACGCATTTCTTCTCTGGACATACATTCGTATGCCTGATTCCAATATGACATAACATTTCACCCTCCCAAGAATAAATATAATTTATATATTCTTTTGCCATCATCCCACTCGGAATGGCTTTCAGGGTTTACTTACAAAATGTAGCCCCACACAAAAGCAATAGGCTTAAATTCTAATTATGATAATTGTATCCTTCCTCAAAGGCTTTGATATTTACATCTAGCACCTTTGCAGGAACAACCTCGTTTATGGCTTCCATAAATATGTTTTTATCAATACCTGCTAATTTCGCCATTACTCCCAATAGAACAATATTTACCGCCTTTATTGTTCCACATTCTCTGGCTATTTTAAGTGCGTCAAGTGAGTAAATTTTATATGATGTGTTTAATGTATCGAGTATTTTTTCAGGATACTTAGCTTTTCCTATAATTACAGGCATTGGATCAATTTCCTGCTCATTCACTATCATCTTGCCGTCCTGATGGAGATACTCCACCCATCTGAGTGCTTCCAACTGTTCGAAGGCAATAATGAGATCAGCCTCGCCCTTTTCAATGAGAGGTGAATATACCTTTTCTCCATACTTTACATATGTAACTACGCTACCGCCTCTCTGAGACATACCATGTACCTCTGAGACCTTAACGTCAAAATTCAGTTTTAATGCAACTGTTCCTAGTATTCTGCTGGCCAGGAGTGTTCCCTGTCCACCAACGCCAACTATAAGAAGATTTAATTTTTTCACCTTATTCACCTGCCCTTTCGATAGCACCGAATCCGCATATCTTGGTGCAAAGTTTGCAACCTACACAAAGTGCAGGGTTTATTTCAAGGTGATCTCCCTTTTCAACTATGGCCGGGCATCCTATTTTCATACACATTCTGCACTTTTTACATTTATCCTGTATTATTCTGTGGCTTCCTTCATATTTAACATTTTTTAAAAGTGCACAAGGACGCTGAGAAATTATTACCGAAGGTTCGTCTGCATCTATTTCAGCTTTTACAACCTTCTCAAATTCCTTTATATTAAAAGGATCTACAACAGTAACCCTGTCAACACCCACAGATTTGCAAAGAAGTTCAAGATCTACCTGTTTTGTAGGCTCACCCTTTATTGTAAATCCGGTTGTTGGATTATGCTGGTGACCCGTCATACCTGTAATTGAATTGTCAAGAATAATTACAGTGGAGTTACCTTTATTATATACGATATCTATTAAACCCGTAATACCTGAATGTATAAAAGTTGAGTCGCCGATAACTGCTACGGTCTTTTTCCTGAATTCGGCTCCACGTGCTTTTTCCAGTCCGTGTGCCACACCAATGCTTGCTCCCATGCACACGCATATATCCATTGCTTCATTAGGAGGCAATGCACCAAGAGTATAACAGCCGATGTCGCCGCTTACGGTGAGACCCAATTTTTTGAGAACATAGAACATGCCTCTATGAGGACATCCCGGACACATTACAGGTGGTCTTACCGGAACGGCATTATTAGAAGCTTCCTGAGAATCAAACTTTTTATCAAGGAGTTTTTCCGCAACAAGTTGAGCACTAAACTCGCCGATTACAGGAAGCTTTTCCTTACCTATTACTTTTATGCCCATTTTTTTAATTTGATTTTCAAAGAATGGTTCCAATTCTTCTACTATATAGAGAGTTTTTATATTTGCTGCAAAATCAGCAATGAGTTTTTCAGGAATTGGGTGTACCATTCCTATTTTTAAAACAGATGCATCAGGCATCGCTTCTTTTACATACTGATATGAAATTCCGCTGGTTATAACGCCGATGTCTTTGCTTGCCATTTCAACTTTGTTAAGTCCGCTATCATTTGAGAACTCTCTCAAAGCAGCCATTCTTTTTTCAACTTCAACATGCCTTTTTCTGGCCATAGCAGGCATCATGACATATTTGTTTGCATCCTTGGAATATTGTTTTAATTTGTAATCTTCTTTATCGCTCAGTTCAACAGCACTTTGGGAATGGGATACCCTGGTGGAAAGTCTGACGATTACAGGACAGTCAAATGTCTCACTTATGGAGAATGCCTGTTTTACGAAGTCCTTACATTCCTGAGAGTCGGAAGGTTCAAGCATAGGAACCTTTGATGACCTTGCATAAAACCTACTGTCCTGCTCGTTCTGAGAACTGTGCATCCCAGGGTCATCAGCAACCATTATAACAAGACCTCCGTTTACACCAGTGTAAGACACGGTAAAAAGAGGGTCTGCTGCAACATTAAGTCCTACGTGTTTCATGGAACATATGGATCTTGCGCCTCCGATGGATGAACCTATAGCTACCTCGAGTGCCACCTTTTCATTTGGTGCCCACTCTGAATATATTTCGTCATATTTTGATATGTATTCAGTAATTTCCGTACTAGGAGTTCCCGGATAAGCAGCCGCTACTGAACAGCCTGCCTCATATGCTCCTCTTGCCACGGCTTCATTGCCGAGCATGAGTTTTTTCATTGATATTCCCCCATCTCTATTTGATTAATTATTGTAATACTTGATTACAATCAGCATACATTGTTTATTATTATAAAGTATTATCACTCTAAAGTAAATGAAGAAATTCGACACATTTAGCACTATACAGGGTGTTTTTTGTTGTTTTAAACTTGTTTAATTTTGAACAAACTTTTAATTATGCACCAGAATAGATTATTTTTAGAAATTATATATAAATATATGATATAATAATTGCTGACTGTAAACAATAAACTTATAAGAGGTCTGATAATGAACACTAGAAAATTCACTTATATAATTACTTTAGTAGTAGGCTTGTTTCTTTTTGGAATGGGAGCAGTTTTTCTTTATTATGCAAACAGTGTAACGGGATCACTCGGCAACAATGCTGTTCCTGCGATACTTCAAGGGCTAAACGCTACTACCAATAAAGAACCTATGAATTTCTTCCTTCTGGTTGGTGACAAGTCCAGCGGTAATACGGATTCAATGTTGGTAGCAAATTATAATCCCGAAAAAAACCAGATAAGTATCGTTACAATACCTAGAGATACTAAGGTTAAATTAAAAAACAATATACTTCCAAAAATCAACGCTGCTTACGCAGCTGGAGGACGAAACCACGAAGGTGCAAGATATTCTGCTGAGATTGTAAGTAACTTAACGGGAATCAATATCAACTATTATGTGCATATTAATATTTCCGCAATCAAAAAAATTACAGATATGCTTGGGGGAGTTTATTTTGACGTTCCGGTTAATATGAAGTATGATGACCCTACTCAAAATCTTCATATAAATTTGAAAAAAGGCTATCAGTTGCTGGACGGCGACAAGGTTGAACAATTACTCCGTTTCAGAAAACCAAACGGCGAACATTACACCAAAGAGTTAATGGAATTTTATGACGGTAGTGATATAAAGAGAACTGAGATGCAGATGAAGTTTATAAAGGAATTTATAAAACAAAAGCTAAAGGTACAAAATATTCCCAAGCTAAACCCTGTGCTTAATTATGCCTTTGAAAATATTATAACTAATATGACTTTATCGGATGCTTTAAAAATGACCTCCGGGCTTATAAGTATTTCGCCTGACAACTTTAATTCTTTCCGTCTTGACGGTGAAGACAAGGTTATAAATAAAGGATGGTACTACGTATACAACGGCAATTTAATCAATATTGAGACAAAAGAATCACTTCCGGCAGCAGATATAGTTGAGAATTACTTTTATTCTGCTAATGGGATAGCAACGCCTTCAGGTGAACTGTATGTTCCTGATGAAAGTAACGATGATGAGGATGAAGTAAAAGCTCCTCCTGTTGTGAAAAAAAAGCCTGCTATTAAGAAACAAAATCCCTCAAATACTGATACCGACACTAAAGGAACATCAAAGGGATAAAATTAAGGAGTGTAAAAATGACTACTATTATTCATAATATTTTAATGCCTTTAATAGATATCATTGAAGGTATGGGAATCTGGGGAATTGGGCTTTGGATGCTCTTTGAAAGCAGTTGTATTCCTCTTCCCAGTGAAATTATACTGCCTTTCGGAGGAATGATGGCTTCACAGGGAAGCATTACTCTTCTGGAAGCAAACATTGCTGCTGCTGTGGGCAGTCTTATTGGTTCTATGATTGCATATTTTGTTGGTTCTTATGGTGGCAGGCCTTTTATACTTAAATATGGAAAGTACTTTTTTGTATCGGAAAAGAATTTTTATAAAGCAGAAGAGGTATTTAAAAAAAGAGGTATGCTGGCTGTGTGTCTCGGAAGGCTTCTTCCTGTAATTAGAACATTTATTTCTTTACCGGCTGGAATTGCTAAAATAAACAAATTCAAGTTTATTATTTTCTCTACTATTGGAATGCTCCCATGGAATTTTACTCTGATTTATCTTGGTTTTGTGTTCGGAAAGGATTATGAGACTAAAATCAGGCCGTATTTTAAGGGTTTTGAAAATATAGTAATAGCACTGATTTTAATCTGCATTGTCCTATTTGTAATTTACAAGATTATTTCTTCCCGCAAAGAGAGCAATAAATCTATGGGAAATAAATAATTATTGAGTTATTTGTGTCTGGGTGCTTCTTTAACAAGAACTGCTGCTTTTGTAATAGCTGAAATGACATCTACCTCAAATTGGTTTCTTAAACTGTTTACTTTTGAATACAGCTCGCCTTTTTCAGAGGCAATGTATTTCGGAGGAAGGCTGTTAAGAGCAAGAGCAGCTATATCCTTAACACACAATTCGCATTTGCACATGTTAATATCGTCCAGGACGCCGTCTATGAGATTGAATACAACTTCTTCCATATAATTTTTTAACGTTACCATGCTTTCATCCCCTTATACCAACTTATAAAATTACATACATTAATCATTTCGGTAATTTTTTCAAAATCCCTCTATATTTTCTATAATTTTTAAAAGTTCATTGGTTTGTTTTCTTTCAACCTGCATACCAGTCCAAATCTCAAAAGATGAAACTCCTTGATTTATCAGCATACCAAATCCGTTTCTTATTCTGCATCCCGCATTTTCTGCCTGTATTAGAAATCTTGTTTTCTTAGGTACATATAGTACATCATATACCAACTGAGTTCCGTTAAAGTTAAAATCAATATCAAATGGAGTAGAATCAAGGTATGTACTCATGCCGGCAGGTGTTGTATTTATAACAATCTGGTTATTTTCAAGTTCTTTATCAAGTTTGTCTTTCTTCGGAAGCATTGTACTAACAATGTTTCCGAAATTGCTGTTTATAAGATCAGAAATACTTTTTGCGTTGGCTTCTGTCCTGTTTACTATTGTCAAATGTTCTATACCCTCAGTTGCAAGTCTTACAGCAATAGCCCTTGACGTTCCTCCTGCTCCCAATAGCATTACTCTCTTACCCTTAAATGTGGTTTCAAAGCCATCGCAAAAGTCTCTGACAAAACCTTCAGCATCTGTATTAGATCCTATGAACCTTCCGTTTTGTTTTTTTACGGTATTAATTGCGCCCATAAGCATACCCTCTGCTGAAACCTCATCCAGGTATTTTATAACGTCTTTTTTATATGGAACAGTTACGTTAAAACCTAAAAAGTTTATGCCTCTTAATCCATCCATGACCTGTTCCAACTTTCCGTTTTCAACAAGTACAGGTAAATATACAGCATTTATCCCAAATTTTTTAAATAGTGTATTATGAATAAAAGGTGACTTTGTATGCTCAATTGGATTACCAAGCACACCATACAACTGTGTTTTTCCGTTAACAATTTCTACCAAGTCCATTGGCTTGCCCCCCGATGTCATTTTAAACGGCTTTTTTCTATTTGAAGCCTTTTCTTTTTCCATTCATTTCTTACTTCCAGTCTAGACGTTTGTACGTTACTAAAACGACTTAAGATTCTTTTTTCAATATGCCTTTTTAGCCTTACATACAAAATTTCTTTTTTATCAATAGGCTTTACAAGTACTGTAAGCATATTTACTTTATTTCCCCCATATATATCGGTAAATATCTGGTCACCGATAACCGCTACCTTTTCCGGCTCAAGCCCCAACTTTTCAGCTGCCATAAGAAAAGCTTTCCCTGCAGGTTTATATGCTCTGGGTATTGCCATTACCGCCATTTCTTTGTTGAACCTTGTTACCCTTTTAAGTGATGCATTTGAAAGTATACAAACCTTGAATCCTATTTTTTGCAGTTCAGTGACCCAACTTATTGCATTTTCGTCAGCATCCTTTGTATGCATAGGTACAAGGGTATTAT
>JAEYNY010000110.1 GCA_023412275.1 Bacillota bacterium | reverse complement strand
ATACATTCCTACCGCAGCCTTAACTGTTGCCCAGATTCTTCTGATGTATGAACTCTCACCTGAAACATTCAATAGTATTTCTTTGGATATTCCAAAAGAAAAGGGTTATTTACACCTTCCGGATATTCTTGCAGAAATTAAATATGAACTGGATTGGATGCTGAAAATGCAGGATTTAAAAGACGGTGGAGTTTATTTTAAGGTAAGTACCGATGAATTTCCCCCGGAGAATACAGCACCTGAAGACGATAACGGTATTTGTTATTGTTATAGCAAGGGAACAGCAGTAACTGCGAACTTTGGAGCGGCTATTTCTATTGCTTCAAGGATATTTGAAAAGATTGATCAGGATTATTCGGAAACACTAAAAAAAGCTGCAATTTCAGCAGGAGAATTTCTGATTAAAACCAATGATCAGGTTTTGGTGCATTCTGTCGGAAAGACAGGCGCTTACCTTACTTCTTCTGTTAAAGATGATTTGTTGTGGTGTTATGCAGAGCTTTACCGGTTGACAGGGAATAACAAATACATTGCTCTGATTGAGAAGTATTGGGTTGAAACTTTTTCCCCTAATATTAGCTGGGATAATGTCTCTTTCCTGGCCGCATATGCACTTACTTCCTGTATGGGTATTTCTACTGAGCGTCAGAATTATATCAGAGATGTGATATTACAATGGACGAAAAGCATAAAGAAGCAAATTTCTTTAAATGGCTACGGAAGTGCTTTGAAATTGGAGGAGTATACTTGGGGTTCAAACAAGGCCGCCTTGGCCTATGGAGTTAGCATGATCCTTGCTGAGAAAATTCTGGACAGGAATGAGTTGGAAAATGAAATTAAGGCCCAGCTTGATTACGTATTGGGAGTTAATCCTCTTAGTAAGGTTTTTATTACTAAAATAGGTATTGATTATGTTCGAAATCCTCATAATCGTCTTATAAAATCAAAAGGAATATTAATACCGGGATTATTGGTTGCAGGGCCGAATAATAATGCCGAAGATGGTTTTTACAGTAAAGGACTTGGACCAAAAGGATATGTTGATTTGTTCGAAGCATGCTCCTGTAATGAGTATGCAATTGACTATAATGCACCTCTTGTTTTTGTAGCAGGGTATCTCTTCATGATAAATAAAAATTGATTAAAATATTGATATATAATAAATAATGGTCTATAGTATAGATTATTATCTATATTGGGGTGATGGAATGTTGAATTATGAAGATAATTCAAAAATAATTAAAGCTCTTTCTGATCCTGGAAGACTTAAAATAATTGATATCCTGTCATGTGGTGAGAAATGTGCTTGTAATATTTTAGAGCAATTTGATTTTACACAGCCAACCTTATCTCATCACATGAAGGTCTTAACCGATTGTGGTCTTATAAAAATTAGAAAAGAAGGATTATGGAACTATTATTCGCTGGATACTACCAACTGCAATAAGCTTATATTGTTTCTTATGAACCTTGTAACGGATACATGTGATTGTATATGTAAAGATAATCCTACCGCAGATGACGGGTGTGGTTGCTCAGGTAAATAAAATTATAATTTAAATTGTGGTATATGGTGACAACAGTAGGATAATCACTGCAAGCAGCAATTATCCTACTGTTTGTTGTTTTATTAAAATGTATCAGTCTTCTTGAAATTCTTACATGCAGCGCAGATTGTGTTATTAATATTTCTTGGTGCTCCATCTCTTGGGATAAACATGCTTCTTGCATACTGGTATTTCTCGCCATGCCAGACGTCTTCAAAGGATTCCTTTGACAAATCTCCAAAGGCATTATTCTCATCCGTCAGCCAACAACATGGAAATACCTTGCCATCCCAATTTACAATCAAGTTTTCAAAAAGTTGGTTGCAAATGCTGTTTTGATTTATCGGGTAACTATATTCTCCGCGGTAAATACTTTTTATATATTTGTCATTTTTGGGAAGCCAATCATTTTTCCTTTTTTCAAGAGTTTCACCAAAATCAGCATCGGGAATAAGATCACAAAGTGTAATCTCATCAGTCATAAAAAGTATTCCTAAATCTTCGGCCATTTTCTTTGCTGTTTCTACTTCATGCTCATTATATTTATTTACCATAAGTTTCCAAATAATAACCGGTGTTTCACTCTTCAATTGTTCTTTGACACTATTTAACATTCGTATATTTGATATCAGAAGATCAAAGTCGCCACCTTGTCTATAGACGGAGTAAGTATCTTGAGATGCCCCGTCGATAGAGAGGACTAGGCTACATAATCCAGATTGAACAATGTTAGTAAAAAATTCATCATCCTTTTTGAAGCTGAAATTTGAATGGATTGAAGTCATGATGTCCTTTTGGCTAGCGTATTTTATCATATCAAATATTTCAGGGTTTAAGAAGGATTCCCCGAAACTAAATAATGCAATGCTTTCTAAAGTAGGTATTTTGTCAACCACTGTTTTAAAGGTATTGAATGACATGACACCTTTTTTATAATTAGCCGTTTTCTGTCCGAAAAAACACAATGGACATTTTAAATTGCAAATGTTAGTAGGATCAATAGAGATAAACGTTGGAGCAGGTACTTTTCCGGTTTTTTTATAGTTAAAAAGGTCATCTAGGTTTTTAAACACTTTGGGATTAATTTGTTCATATGCTCTGTAGTATGAAAGCTCTTCTTGTGACATTTTTGCAATGTCTTCAGGTCCAACAGTATTGATACTACCGCATCCACAGCTTGAGTCCGCCTTCTTTTTACCAAACCGCTGCGCAATACTATTAAATGTTTCATTTACAGATGAAGAGCAACAGCTACTGACCTGGTTACCACTACCGCACCCGCAGCCTTGAGAAGGTTGCGGAGCACCACATCCACAGTCTTGGGGAGGTGGCGGACTACCGCATCCACAGGTTTGGGCAGGTTGTGGAGTACCACATCCGCAATTTTGAGTTGGTTGGGGAGGAGTATTACATCCACAACCCTGATTTTCTTTTCCTTGGTCAGAATCGAGAAATAATTCTCTAAGGGTTTGCATCAGAGATTTCTTTTTTTCATTACTGTTTATCATAGTAATTTCCTCACTTTACAATATAATTTTAATATGCTGTTTCTGCTAATTATTCGTCTCCTTTCTGATTTTGGAATATCAATTGATTTGCAACTTGAATCGTATTTATACGATATAGATATACAAAAAAACACGTTGTTATATTCCTTAGATTCTATTTTCATCACACTCGTATCGTAAAATTACGATATAATTATATCTGTATTTTACGATATTGTCAATGTAAAAGTAAATTTTTTACAAATCAGAATATCAATATATTTGCCAATGCTCTAAGGTGCATAAACTTCCAATATGTTAAGATAGCCTGCATTACTACTGTTTCCACCGGAAATATATATTTCATTGTTCAACACAGCTATTCCAACCCAACCTCTGGCCGTTGGCATATTTTCCTTAACTGTCCAGGTATTTGCTACTAAATCGAATTCCTCCAATACATTAAGGTCAGTCCCATTATAACCTCCTGCAACAAGCAGTTTACCGTTGACTGCTGCTGCCCCTGTACCACGTCTTGCTGTTGGTATATTTGCTTTTGTATTCCATATATTTGTCAGCGGGTCATACTCTTCTACCGTACTAAGATAAGTTCCGTTGAAACCGCAAACTACATAAATTTTACCGTTAATTACATCTGCCCCCATTGCTGTCCGCCTGACAGACATGCTTGCTTTTTTAGTCCAAGTGTCAGTTTCAGGATCATATTCCTCAACTGTACTAAGGTAGTTTGTTCCCGTATACCCACCGATAGCATATATTTTACCATTCACTGCCACTGTACTTAGTCCAAACCTGGCAGTAGGCATAGATGACTTGGTAGTCCAGGTATCTAACTCAGGGTCATATTCCTCAACAACATTTACAACGCTTATACCACTTTTTCCACCTATAACATATAATTTTCCGTTAACTACCGCTGCACCTGCACCTTGTCTTGCAGTAGGCATGTTCGCTCTTGAAACCCATGTATTTGTAGAAGGACAAAATTGCTCAATTGTGTTTAAAGAACCGGTATTATTAATACCTCCTATAACATACAAACTATCGTCCAATGCCACTGATGCAACGCTACTTCTAATGGTAGGCATATTCTGTTTGGTTAACCAAGTTTCAATATTGTTAACGGTTATAATGACATCTTGACCAGATGTCAGACTATCGTCGGTTGCGGTAAAATTCACTGTATAGTTTCCAGCTTGATTATAGTCAGGGGTCCAACTGAAAGTCTTTGTTAAAGGGTCAAAGGTAGCTCCTTTGGGCAAACCATTTGCCGCTAGGGATATAGTATCACCATCAGGATCAGAAGCAGTTACCGTAAATTCCAGTAATTTACCTTCTTCAGTGACCTTATTTTCTATAAGGTCAAACTGAGGGGCTCGATTGACGTGATTTACCGTTATAGTTATCGTAGAATTTACCATTCCACCTTTTCCGTCAGATACCTGAATAACAAATTGATCTGTTCCGGTAAAATCTGACTTTGGGGTATATATCCATGAGCCATCGGAGCTTAGATTCAATTCTCCATTAACTGGGGTAGATTTTGTTGTGTACGCCAAAGTATCCCCGTTTGAGTCCGTGCCTTCTACTTTTCCACTGACAGCAGTATTTTGCTGAGTTGTAATATTATAATCAGGTACCATGGGTGGAATATTTGGAGCTACCCACCCCCATGCGAAGTCCCCGCCATAAACCCCTATATTGGCACGTGTTCCATCAGGATTTGTACCGGTTCCTGTATTTTGCCATCCACCTGATGTAATCCGGAATGAGGAGTCATATGTGACACCCCGCAAGACAAAAGGTGACCAACTGAAAGTTTTACTAATAGCATTATTCTTAAAATTGCCATTCATAGAACTCCAATACAAAGAATTCCAATTTCCGTTAGCAACTAAACAGTTCCACATGTTACCCGAATATGTATTAAATAGCTCTATAGACCCATTACTGCTGTATTGATTTTTAATTACAACATTATATAAATTTACTGTTCCACCTATTGTCCAGGTTTCATCTCTTTTTGCATAGTCAAAAACCATTCTGTAAAAACTGCTGTTTCCATACCAGATATCAGTACCTATTATTGTTGTATTCAATTCATAGCCTATAAAACTAACACCACTCTTGAAGGAATAACTTTTACCTACGTCGAAAGTTCCTTTTAATACGACAGCATCTCCCGAACTGACTTGAGATTGGGCCTTCTGTATTGTTTTATATGGGTTTTGAGCAATTCCAGTGCCGCTGGTGTCATTTCCGATCGTTGAATCGACGTAAATAATCTTGTTAAAGTTAAGGGTTGTATTGTTTATTTTTATAGTTTCTTGAGCGTATACATTTACGCATAAAATACAAAACATGAAAAACAGGTTAAAAAAAACTAATAAACCCATTCTCAGTAATTTTAAATCTTTCCGCATATTAACCCCTCCTTCATTAACTACCAATCTCTGTTAACTTTGGGTACATATTTCTTATAAGTGAATTATAATACATTTATTTACTAATATGTATATAACTATGATAAAATGTTCTTGTATAAACCCAACTATGATAACTATCTGTAGAAATAGAAGCTCCCATAAATCTTTAAAAAGTTAATTTTAGGAGGAAAGCGTATGATTAAAATGCGTATTTTGTCGTGTCTGCTAATTGCTTCAATTCTCACAGGACTGTTTTCATTTATGCCTGCAAATAAAGCAAATGCTGACACTGGTTTGATGCTTTGGTACAGGTTTAGTGAGGGAACCGGAACAAAAGTTACCGATTCCTCCGGTAACGGCAGAGATGGTATTTTGAATGGCAACTGTGGCTGGATAACGGCTCAGAATGGAGCAGGTGCGGTCGCATTGGATGGAAGTTCGGGGTATATAAGCATGCCCAATGGCCTACTATCAGGGTTGACAGAGACTACTGTAAGCGCTAGGGTATTTGTTGATCCGTCAAATGTCAACCCGTCCTGGGTATTTAATTTCGGTACAACAACAGATGCAAAAAGTGATGCGAATGCACATTATTTCGGTTTCCTGTTGGAATCAGGAGCATACAGGGTTATGCTTGCAAAAGCTAACTGGACTGACGAGCAAAACACTAAGGTCAATTCAGCTTTTAGTACCGGGGTGTGGAAGTACGTTACATATACTCAAAAAGGGACTTTGGGTA
Organism: Bacillota bacterium; assembly: GCA_023412275.1. Classification (GTDB taxonomy): domain Bacteria; phylum Bacillota; class Clostridia; order Acetivibrionales; family DSM-1351; genus Ruminiclostridium. Next base: position 16,672 of record JAEYNY010000110.1, on the reverse strand, counting down.
CACTTTATGTAGATGGGGTGAAGGTTGCCGAGAACACTAATGTGGCATATACTCCCAAAGATATTGAATATACGGTAGCAAATTTTATTGGAAGGGCACCGTATACTGCTGATAATTACTTCAAAGGGAAGGTTGCAGATTTCCGTTTATACAACAGGGCATTAAGTAGTACAGAAGTAGTAGAATTAAGCAACGGAGGTGCAGCTGATATTGTTGCAATGGACAAAGCAGCTCTAACCCTTGGAGATCTGAGTCAGGTAACATCTAAAATCAACTTGCCGACATCAGGGGTAAATGGCAGTACAATTACTTGGGTATCATCTGACCCAAGTCTCGTCTCTTCAACCGGGTATGTAACTCGCCCTATATACCCTGAGACAGATAAACATGCAACGCTCACCGCAACAATTACAAGAGGAAGCGTAAGTGATATAAAAATATTCCAAGTTACAGTTAAGGCATTGTTGCAAGGGCAGGATCAAGCAATTGAGAATGCTAAAAAGCAACTTCTTATTCGGAATGCAGATGATATACGTGGAAATATTACATTGCCTACGGCAATTGTTACTGATGGAGTAACTGTTAAGGTAACTTGGTCAACGGACAAGCCTTCTATTGTAAATGTGAATGAAGTAGTGAATTCAGGATATGACAATGCACCTGCGGGTATTGTTACAAGACCTGATTCAGATACTAAGGTAACCTTAACGGCTCACCTTACTAATGGAACTGCAACGGGTTCGGCAGATTTGACTATTACTGTGAAGGCGAAACCGAAAACTATAAGCGAATCGGATTATAAGGGATATTTCTTTACATATTTTAATGGCACTGCAAGATCTGATGCAGAACAGATATACTTTGCCTCAAGTACCGATGGACTTCATTGGAATGAACTCAATGGAAACAATCCGGTGCTAACTTCAACTGTTGGCGATAAGGGTGTCCGTGACCCATTTATTTTAAGGTCACCTGAAGGGGATAAATTCTATATGGTTGCAACTGATCTGAGAATAGCAAATGGTGCCGGTTGGAGTGCGGCTCAAACAGCCGGTAGTAAATCGGTTGTTGTTTGGGAATCCAATGATTTGGTAAACTGGTCTAAAGAAAGACTGGTTAAGGTTGCAAGAGATGATGCAGGCTGTACTTGGGCTCCTGAAATTGTTTTTGATGCAAAAACCGGGGAGTATGTGGTGTTTTGGGCATCACGAATAGGAGCAGATAACTATGGTAAGCAAAGGATATACATTGCAAAGACAAGAGACTTTTATACCTTTACAGAGCCAAAGGTTTATATCGACAGAACTTCTGATGTAATAGATGCAACCATGATTAAACATCAAGGCATGTATTACAGGTTTTCAAAAGACGAGGTAAACAAGAACATCCTTATAGATAAATGTGACCAATTACTAAATAAGGATTTTACGTCGGTACCATCATATAGTGTTGAAAGCCAGAAAGGGGTTGAAGGGCCTGCAATTTTTAAATTTAACGGTCAGAACAAATGGTGTCTGCTGTTAGATAACTATGGAGGCGGTGGTTACTATCCAATGGTTTCCACAGATATTTCTTCGGGTGTGTTTACAAAACTTGGATCTTCAGAATATAAATTGCCATCCGGGCCACGCCATGGAACAGTAATGCAGGTAACGCAGGCGGAATACAATGCAATTATGGCAAAATGGGGAGGCTCAACACCAGTTGAAGAACCAAAGACAACTCCGATACTTGAATATAAATTTGACGAGTCAAAGACAGGCAATACAATTGTTGATACATCAGGTAATAACCGTAACGGTGCTTTGAACGGAAATGCAGCTTATGTATATGACTCTGAAAAGAATTCTCAAGTGTTATATCTGGATGGTACGACAGGTACCTTCGCCGGGTTCCCACAGGGCTTTTTTGATGGCAGGAATACGGTATCAATATCAATGGATATTAAGCCGGTGACAGCGTCTGGGGATTTCTTTACCTTTACTGTAGGGAAAGATACAAATAAATATATGTTTTTGAGAACACGGGATACTGAAAGCAGAAATGCAATTACAATAAATTCGTACTCAAGTGAGCAGGAGGTAAAAGCTACTACTGTATCCACAGCAAACAAGTGGATGAATATCAAGTTGGTTATAACACCAACAAGTATGGCTATTTATAAGGATGGCTTAATGCTTGGTAGAAATAATAATGTGTCAATTTCAATGTCGGATTTAGGGACAAGCCTGTTAGCTTATTTAGGTAAATCCTTCTACGCCTCAGACCCTTACTTCAAGGGCTATTTTGACAATGTAAAAGTGTACAATCGTGCATTTAGTGAAACAGAGATTGCAGATGAATTGGGCATCGCTAATAAGCCGGTAAAAGTAGTAAGTGCGGAAGATGTAACTGTTACCAAAAAGGCGGGTCAAACACCTGAATTACCTTCAAAAGTTAAAGTTAATTACAGCAATGGTACAACCGGAAATGCTAAAGTATTATGGGGCGATATCAGTCAGGCTCAGTATTCATCAGATGGAACTGCTACGGTGGAAGGAACAGTATATGAAAATGAGTATGAAAATCCATTAATATTGAACAGGGCAGATCCATGTATCTATAAACATACTGACGGCAATTACTATTTCACTGCTTCATACACGGATGGTTCAACCGGACACAATAATGTAGGTATGTACCAGTATGACCGGATAGTACTTAGAAAAGCATCAACAATTCAGGGGCTTTCCACTGCGGCTGAAAAGGTAATATATACAAAGGCTCCACTTGATGGAACCAAAAGCCCCCATGTCTGGGCCCCGGAAATACATTTTATTAACGGAAATTGGTACATTTACTATACAACTACCATATCCACCACCGATGTTTGGCAAATACGTCCACATGTATTAATGTGCCCCGGAAATCTGGACCCAATGGTAAAGGAAAACTGGCAGGACAAGGGACAGGTTAAGAAGACTAATTCGTCAGATATGGCTTTTAGTGGTTTTTCTTTGGATGAAACTGTTTTTGAGCATAACGGTAATATGTATATGGTTTGGGCTCAGAATGACCCCAATTCAAACTTATACATTGCAAGAATGAAAGATCCATATACAATTGATACAAACGCAGTCAAGATCGCCTCTCCTCAATATGATTGGGAGATTCATGCCTACAAGGTAAATGAAGGGCCAAGCGTTATTAAGAGAAACGGCAAAATATTTATTTCCTATTCCGCTAGTGGTACAGATGCGCTGTACTGTATGGGACTTCTAACAGCCTCGGATACAAGCGATTTGTTGAATCCTAATTCATGGGTGAAGACACCGCATCCGGTAATGACCTTCAATACGGCTGCAGGACAATATGGCCCGGGACACAATACCTTTACGGTGTCCGAGGATGGTAGTCAGGATATCCTTGTATATCATGCTCGCCAAGAAGAAAAGTATATAAGCAGTAGCTATGAACCGCTGTATGACGCAGGCAGGCATACCCGTGTTCAGAAATTGTTCTGGAACAGCGACGGTACTCCCAACTTCGGCACTCCAATGGCAGACGGAAAAGTATTGTCAACTGTAAAGGTTAAAGCAACAATTATAGATGAGAACATTATAAAAGGAGCATCTGCAGCAGGATATAGTATTATTGGGACAAAATGTGATTCGGCAAATAAAAAGGCTACGGTATATTTCAGCCGCAGTAACAGTACCGTAAAGGATATCTCATCAGTGCCGTTAATATATCAGTTAGCAAGTGGCTGTACAATAGATGGAACAGTTGGGCAACCGGTGAACTTGACACAGCCCGTTCTAGTTAAAATCAAAATGCCGGATCAGAGTATACAGGAATGGACGGTAGAAGGAGTGCTCTGCAATAATCCGGTTTTGGGAGGACAATTTGCTGACCCAGACATCAATGTATTTGGAGATAAATACTATATCTATCCTACCACAGACGGATATTCAGGTTGGAGCGGAACCCAGTTCCATGCATTTTCATCATCAGACCTGGTTAATTGGAAAGATGAGGGAGTTATTCTTGATGCAGGAGTAGGGAAGGCTGTTCCTTGGGCGGTAGGAAGTGCTTGGGCACCAACTATTAAAGAAAAGAACGGAAAGTATTATTTCTACTTTTGTGCAAAGCGTTCGGACGGTAAATCCTGTATTGGGGTTGCAACCTCAGATAGTCCCACAGGGCCATTTATAGCAGAGAATGCGCCTTTAATCACACCAGAGAATCTGGAAAATGGTGTTACAGTAAGTCAGACAATAGACCCGTCAATCTTTACTGATGATGACGGAAATTCTTATTTGCTTTTTGGCAATGGCTCATCTGCTATCGTTCAGTTGAATGTTGATATGATAAGCCTTAAGTCGGGGTCTATGAAAAACCTGAGTGGTGCTACTGATTTCAGAGAATCAATGACAGTGATTAAAAGAAACGGTATGTATCATTTTATATGGTCATGTGATGATACGGGTAGTGAAAACTATCATGTAAACTATGGTACTTCAAACAGCCTATATGGGCCAATTCAATATCAGTACACGGTTTTATCAAAGAATCCAGACAACAATATTCTTGGAACCGGACATCAATCAATAATAAAGCTTCCAAACACAGATGAGTATTATATCGCTTACCATCGGTTTGTGACCCCATTGGGGCAATATAGCAGTGGGCTTGGCTACCATAGAGAGACCTGTATTGATAAGGTGGAGTTTGATACCAAAACCGGGTTAATGAAGGTAGTAATTCCAACATTAGAAGGGGTTGCAGAAACACCAATTGAAGTAGAAGTAGTAGGTGATTATAACGGAGATAAAACAGTGGACGCCATTGATTTTGCATTTTTAAAACAATACCTGCTGGGTAAGATAGATTGTTTTCCAGTACTGAACCGAATGTTTGTCGGGGATTTGAATATGGATGGTGAAATAAATGCTATTGATTTAGCAATACTCAAAGGGTATTTGCTAGGGAAATATGATAAGTTGCCGTATATTAATTAGTATGGTTTACCGGTAACTGTCGATGGGCATACTGCCGAAGGGAAAAAAGCCACTATTTATGGGTTTAAGAGACATAGATAGTGGCTTTTTTTTGTTGGAAAAGCGCAACATATTCAATTAGTATTTCGAAATGAAAAAAATTCATTTAAGCTAACAATTAATTTACGTGGTCTTAATAACAAACCAATACTGATTAGCTATAGTTAAGTTGGTAATTACCTGTAAATAGAATTTATACCAAATATTCCAACGCAAACATAGGAGGGTTATTTATGAAAAAAAAATCAAATTTATTACGCCTTACCCCAATTTTAGCGGTAGTTTTGGTTATATTTCTGACATTTATCCCAGCACATGCAGCAGTTTATAATGCCTTAGATATCGCTTTGACCCCTGGCAAAAGCATATCAGAACTTAATATGTCATGGTATTCCACATCCAGGACTGAGAGTCTCGTTCAGATTGCTTTGAAATCTTCCATGACAGGTTCGGAATTTCCCGCTGATACAGCTAGTTCCTTTTACTGTACATCTAACTCTGCAGCTTCCGGTTATTACAGCAATAAAGCAACTGTAACTGCTCTTTCCCCGGCAACTTCGTATGTTTACCGTATTGGTGACGGCCTAGGCAACTGGAGTTCAAATTATTTCTATACAACCGGTTCTGAAACACAGTTTAGCTTTTTTGCAGTCGGAGATCCTCAGATTGGAGCTGGTAGCATTGCTTCAGATACAACTGGATGGAGTGAAACAATAACAAAAGCAATAAATCAATTTCCTAATGCTTCCTTTATTATGTCAGCCGGAGATCAGGTTAATACCAATAACAGCGAATCTAATTTTACCGGTTTCTTTTCACCGGCAAATTTAACAAGTATCCCTCTTGCACCGGCTCTGGGTAACCATGATAACGGAGCTTTAAACTACGGATACCACTTTAATCTTCCAAACATTTCAAGTAGTTATGGAATTACCTCTCCCGGTTCTGCTGATTATTATTATACATACGGTAACGCACTCTTTATGGTACTTAATACAAATAACACAAGTGGAACTACGCATCAAACATTTATAAAAAATGCTGTTGCTGCTAACCCAAATAAGACATGGAAAATTGTAATGTTCCATCATGACATTTATGGTTCAGGAAGTCATGCGTTAGAATCTTCTATTATAAAACTCAGAAATGCACTCTATCCCATATTTGACAGTTATGGAATTGATATCGTAATAACAGGGCATGACCATTCATATACGAGAACTTATGTTATGAAAGGCAATGTGCCCCAATTGACCCAAACATATGACACAAACGGAGCTGTAGTAAATCCTTCGGGCACAGTTTACTTTACACTTAACTCTTCATCAGGAAGCAAATATTACGACCTTAACGCAACTCAGGCAAACTATGTTGCAGTCAGATCCCAGGTCGAGGTCCCCACATTCTCATATGTAAGTATAAATGGCAGCAGCCTTTCATTTGATACATACAGAACAGATTCTATGACAAAAACGGATAGTTTTTCAATAGTTAAAAAATAGCGCAATTTACATTACTAATACGCCAAAATACTATAACAAAGTCCATGGAACAGATATTTCAAATCTCCATGGGCTTTGTTACTGCTTTGATTATTTTTCCTGTAATTTGATTAATTATTTTATATATTACCGCAGTCAGACAGGAAACCCAAAAACCGCAACAGACTTAAACCAGTATGAGACTCTGTCTGAAAAAGAAAGTATGTATATTTATACAGTAATAGTATATTGCTGCGTGTTATGGAGTCTGTGCCAGTAAATAAAATGGTACGCATTAGAATGATGACAATATTCGCTATGTTTAATTTGTATTCGGGAAGAAATTTGATAATTAATTAAAATATTTGGAGGATTTGTATAATATTAGTAGAATATAAGTTAATGGTGAGTATGGCTATAATGGGAAGTTGGGCTGATAAATTGCTGAATACATTATTAAGATTACGATTAAAGGTTGTAGTGATATGAATATCGATTTTGAAAATGTCTTAGACTGGAACAACAAGACTATATCAATGAACGATGATAAGTAGTAATAGACAAAATAATATACTGTAAGAAAAAGGGGGAGTGTTTAATGTTACTTAAAAAAGTTACTATACATAAATATAAGAGCTATGTAACAGAGCAATCATTTAATATTGAAAATGGTATAACACGTATCGTTGGAAAAAACGAATCTGGTAAATCGGCTCTACTTGAGGTATTGGCAAAAACAAATTATTTTGAATCAAATGAAGCATTCAGATTTGATAAAACTATGGATTATCCCCGCGCTGAGTTAGCCAAAGTTCAATCGATGACCCCAAATGTTGTAACTTGCGATTATTACATTACAGATGACATTTGGACTGAGATTGAAAATGAATTAGGCACAAACATTTTGTCCAGCCGCATTATTTCGATAACAACGAAGTATGATAATACTTCTACTGTATCTGGAGTCGAAGCAAACTTTTGTAAATTTAAAGAATTTATTTTTACAAATTATACGTCAGCAAAAGAGAAGCAGTCTTTACTCAAGAGTAGCAACTCATTTGAGGAACTAATAAAAGCTACTGAAGAAGAGGCAGACTCAAAAGAAATTTATGACTTTCTCATGAAAATTGATAAATATGTAAAATCAACTAACACTCAATTGAATAATACTCTTGAAAAATATATATATACTTTTTATATATCACCTAAATTACCTAGATTTTGGTACTTTAGCGATTACTTTAATATGCCTTGCCGCATAAACATTAATAGTTTAATTAATATGAATAATGATAATTTTTTAACTCCAGAGGAGTACGGTATCATACAAGCATTGTTGGATCTTAGTGGCCTTAAAGCGACTGACATTCAGAGCGAAGGTAATTTTGAAGCATTTAAAGCTCAATTGGAATCTACTTCTAACTCAATTACTGATGACATGTTTGAGTATTGGACAACAAATGAAAATCTAGACATAAAATTTGAGATTGAGCACGCCCCTAATGGCACGCGTTATTTAAATATTCGAGTTTACAATCAGAAACATCGTGTAACATTACCTTTAAAAAATAGAAGTAAGGGATTTGTTTGGTTTTTCTCTTTCCTTGTTTGGTTTAGCAAAATACAAGGAAAAAATAATTTAAAGTACATTCTTCTCATGGATGAGCCTGGCCTTAGTCTTCATGCAGCTGCTCAGAATGATTTGCTTCGTTTCATTGATGAAAAGTTGTCTTCAGATTATCAAGTATTATATACTACCCATTCACCTTTTATGATCGATTCACTTAAATTAAATGAGGTTCGAACTGTTTACGATACCCAGGATCGGAAAATAGGCAGTATAATCTCTGAAGCACTTGAAGAAAAAGATTCTGATACTCTTTTTCCTTTACAGGCTGCACTGGGTTATACCATTGCACAGAATTTATATGTTTCAAAGAAGAATTTATTGGTTGAGGGAATATCAGATTTAGTATACTTAAACCTCTTTTCTTCACTTCTGAAAACTGCAGGACGATCTGGCCTTTTGGACGATATAACGATTGTTCCAGTAGGTGGTGCTGATAAAATAGCAACATTTATTTCATTAATGCGTGGTAATGAGTTACAGACAGTTTGTTTACTAGATACATTTACCGAACAGTCTGCTCAAACTCGGTTAGAAAAAATGATTGCTCAAAAGATTATTCAGAGTAAAAAGATTATTTTTTATCATGACATATTAAAAGTATCATTTGCTGATATTGAAGATATGTTTACAAATGAAGAGTACTTAAAACTTTATAATGGAACTTTTTCTCAAAATATTTTAGTATCAAGTATTGATAAGGCCAAACCTTTAATGGATCAATTAAGGCGTTTAAACTTGGGCAAAAGTTTTAATCATTACTCACCTGCGAATTACATGACCCAAAATATTAATAATATTTCATTTTCGGAAGAAACATTGCAGCATTTCGAAGATTTGTTTATAAGAGTTAATAACTTATTTTAACCTTTTCCTGTAAAGAGCAGAGGACTTTAGGTGAATGAATTTACTTGTAAGGATTATTATGAAATTTGTTTATGGTCAGGATTTTGTAACAATGAAGAATAATTAGGAGAATAATAATGGAAAAGCCTTGGAGTGATGGCCCTAAAGAACTACTAAGTCATGCTATAGAGCATATAAATGGAACAAGTGATTTTGACCGACGCATAGCCTTTATTTCAATAGATAATGCGGTTGAATTATCTATAAAAACTTTTTTATCTCTTCCTAAAAGAATTCGAAAGCAGGAGATGCCAAGCAGAAAAGAATTACAAGATGCTGAAAATTCTTTTCCTACATATTTGGATTTAATTGAAAAATATAATAATGACAAATTAAATTCTATTAATTTGGATGATATTGAGTGGTATCACAGGTTAAGAAATCAGCTTTACCATAACGGAAACGGATTAACTGTAGATAAATCTAAAGTTGAAGCTTATTTTGAAATAGCAAAGACTTTGTTTGAGTCATTATTCGATGATAAATTACCACAGCTACAAGATATTACCTACACTACTGCATTAGGTAATTTTATGGGAAAGTGGTCATTGTTTGAAAAAGAATTAAGAGACAAATTACCCCCTAAGAATGGAGAGTTGGCATATTATTGGAAAAGAGAATTTCTAAACTCTATTGACAGTAAGTTAGTACCTTTGTTTAATGAAGTAATGGACTTTCGCACTAATGTTGTACATGGTGGTGATATTGTATCAAAAGAAGACTTTAACAAAATTAATACAAAAGTTGAATTTTTAAGAAATGCTATAAAGTTTTAAATTATTGAACGATATAAACTGCCTAACTTGACTGGTGTATTGTAGCAATAATAGAAATTTTAATCCTATTGGAATTAATAAAGGTATTTATCGGATATAGTGAGCAGTAGTACATTATTGTGAGGGTGGTATGATGATTCAAAATTTGAGACTTTATGAAGGGGAATTTAACTGTGATTGAGATAATAATTGATCGTGGTAGTGTTTGTATGGCGGATGATATGGATTCTCATGAAAAAACATTTGAAATAAATCAACAATTAAAATTAAGTGATTTTATTGAAGAGATTATTAACTCGCGATATTTGCCGTATATTTTTGGTGGTAAAGCTACTTGGGTCATAAAACATAAAAATAAGCCGTTAGCAGTAATTGGATTGATAGATTACGGCCCAAAAGTTTCTAACTTTAAAACAAAGTTGTTTGCGAATAATCTAGAATTGATGAAAATTTTAAATGACGATTATGAAAAAAAGATAGGGTTCGGCTATTATGCCCAAGAAAATTATAACAACGTCTATAAAAAACTTAAAGATAGAAGTGAAAGTTGGAGGTTATGACACTATAGTGGGAGTTATTATCCCAATAAGCATTTACCCCAATTACACATTACCCCTAAATTGGACAATCATGTTATAGCAATAACGGGAAATAGAAAGCAACCAAATTTTAAGGAGTTATAATATGAAAGTATTGATAATATCTGACTTGCATATTGATGAAAACAATGACTGGGATTTTATCGATAAAATTACAGTCAACATGATATATAGGGTTAATAGAAAGATGTCAGAAAACGAGGAACTAATTATATTTTTTTTGGGTGATATTATTAATCGTGGCGGAATTGGCAACAATGCCATTAAGTTATCTGAGGCTGATAAATTTATTGATAAGTTGAAAGTCGCTTTTAGTAATGTCAAAATTTTATTCGTTCCTGGCAATCATGAAATTGAGAAAAACAATTTTGAACTATCTGCATTTAATAAATTTATCCAACGCCATAGCTATAAGAAAGACTTTATCTATACTATGGACTCGTCTGTATATTCACTTGAAGAAGCTAACGTCAACTTTATTTTAGTAGATTCTACATTGACACGAAACCACGATTTAGATGGCAAGATTGATGTTGAAGCTTTGAAATCCAAAATGAAATCAGGAAAAAATATTATATTTATGCACCATCCGCCTTGTCAGCAAGAAGGTGCTGACAGAAGCATAATAAACGAAAATGAATTGATTGCCACTCATTCAAACTTTATTTTCTATGGTCATCAACACGGCAATGTAAAAGTACCAGATTTCTTAAATAATGATACAGACATACATTCGGTCGGGACGCTTTTCAAACAAGAAAAGGGTTGCAGTAATGAATTCTTACTGCTTGATGTTACAGATGGCAGAATCAATTTTGCTTATCGTTATGTTTGGACGGCAGCAAATTTCGTTGCCAATCTTTTATTTCCCGCAAAAATAAATGAGGTATCCGATCATATACCTCTCAGCAAGCCAGACAAAAGTGAAACAAATATAACACGTAGATTAAAAAGAAAGAGCTCTAACAAGAAGGATGATGAGAACTCATTTTGGTACGAAAACATCGGCGAAGATATTGCTGAGGTTATCAAAAAACGTAACTTAATACTATTACTCGGTGATGCCGGAATAGGAAAGTCATTTGAATTAGCGAATATCTTTTGGAAATACGAAAATGACGATGAATATTTTCCAATATGGGTAAATTTAAGAAATACTAGCTATTCAGCTGTTGTCAAGTACGTCAAATTCACTCAATATAACACCATTGACAGAAAAACCCCACTTTTAATAATGGATGGCCTTGACGAAATGGATGGCGGGAAAATGGCCGGGCTGATAAAGGAGATTGGCTCAGCTACGCATGGGAATCCAGAAGCCAAAATTATCTTGTCAGCAAGAACAAATTATAGGGTTAGTATAGATATGTTTGCTGAATACAAAATATTACCTTTAAGTACTGAGCAAATTTCTAAAATTGCCAAGGAGAAAGGTGTTGAAAAAGCAAAAGATTTCTTAGAGTATTTGAAAAACATAGATTGTTTGACTTTGGCGCAAACACCATTTTATCTTTTTGACATGATTCGAATATATATAGAAACAGGCTCTTTGCCAAAACGTGAGTTATTATTAGATATTATGATTTCATACAGATTTAAAGAGGGCGATAAAAGATGCCCCTGCGAATATAAAGAAACACTTATGGCTAATGAATATGAATTGCGTTCTCATTTGAATGAATTAAGTTTTTTAATGCAATCCTTACACATATTTGGTTTGAGCAATAAGGAGTATACACAATATTTTTCATCAATTATAAGACAGCGTTTTAATAAAACTGGATTGATTGTGTCAAAAGAATTAGATCATACCTTGGCTTGGGAATTTGAGCATAACATTTTTCGCGAGTTTTTTGTTGCGGACTACTTGGTCGATATTTCTTTTGATAACCTATTACAAATAATAACTTACGATGAAGATAGGAAACTATTACGTCCATCATGGGTGAATGTTTTATCTTTACTATTACCTATGAGAAAAGATGATTATCTAATCAAATGGTTAATTGACAATTCACCTGAAACAATTTATAAATTTGAGTCAGATAGGATCACTTCAGAAGACCGGAACAGAATATTTAAACATTTAATGCAGGATTCATTTAACAAAAATATTCCGGTCTATGCAATTCATGAGGAGGAAAAACTTGCGAAATTTTTTCAGAGCAAATCTGCACTTTGTTTTTTACTTAAAGAAATAAGTAATCCCGTAAATAATGCTTCCTCTCTTGGTTCAATAAGCATTCTGCGTTACTTTGACAATTTCTACGGTATGGAACGCGAAATAAAAGAAGCTATTATGCCGTATTTAGATGCAAAACAGCCAGAATATATAATTTCTTTATCTGTTAAAGCATTAACCCGAATATCTAACGATAACTTACGTCCACTTACTGCAGAGTTGTTTGTAATATTAAAAGATGACAAAAGATCTGAAGTTGTAGGGGCACTGAGCAGGCTATTTAATAAAGCCAATGTTGCTGATGACTATTCCGAATATCTGTTTAACATCTTTGAAACAGATGCAAAGATGCAAGAAAATTATAGTATTTGGAAAGAATTTTCAACAGCAATTAAATCTTTTCAAAATACAGAAAACATATTGAAGTCGATATATATACTATGCTCTGATAAGTCTCATAGGTTTTACAAAAGTGATGAGCTATTTGAAGAAGTTATCACAAAAGCGTTTGAGACGCATAAATATGAGATTAAAAGTCTTATAGACAATTTTGTGGATATATTTGTATGTGTTGCAAGAAAATGTGATAGGCGTAAAATTAATGTGATTAGGCAATTATTTCGTGATCACAGCTTATTAACTGACGCTTTTAGCAGAATACTAAGACTCAAGATACCCACTGACATAATGATGTTCTCCATAGAAGACATTATGGAGGAGGAATTATTAGATATTTTGATTTCAAGTTATTTAGCTGGTGAGGCCGATTCTGAAGCATATAAATGGTATGCCAGACGTCATTCAAGAGAGTCAGAATTATTTAAAAAGCTTAACCAAGCTGTCTTTAAAAAGGAAGGCATTGAAATTAAACTTGATATGGCGGAAGATTGGGAAAAAATTCATCGAGAAGGTTCCCAAAGATACTTTGACAGTTTATTTGAAAAACCTAAATTTGCTGCAATGATAGATGAGTTCGTAGCTTTTTTAGGTGACGATATTAAATGTGGAGAATTGTTTGGAGATAGTTTTTCAAAAATACCTCATAACCGTGAAGACATACAGAATATTCTAACTGCACTTTATCATAACGGAAACGAGAAGTGTAAAGTGATACATTTCTTAGATAATATTGACTGGGATGTTTTTGGGATTTGCGAAATGTGTCGCATGTTTGAAAACCGTGAAAATATTGAAGTATCTCTTGCACAGCAGGAATATCTTGAAACATATTTTTACAAAACAATAACAGATATTAATTTTGAAGAATTGAACAAAACGCAGTTTTATATTGCAAAGCGTATTACACTGTTACAGAATAGATTTAAGTTTGTCATAAGTGATGAAAAGCTACTTGAAATGCTTCTACTACCTTGGTATGTATTTGTATCATCTACATCCTCAGGTGATTCAGAAACACTGAATTTTGTTATGCAAAACATTTCTGATAAAAATGCACTGAGAGAAAAAATCATCTACAATATCAAAAACAAAAAACTGGATCCAGAGGCTGCCAAAACTCATATTCTCTATTGTGAAAACGAGGAACTACAAGAGGGTGTTGATATTGCTGCCACCCTTTTTAAAAGCACTTCTGAAGAAGCAAAATGGAGCAAAAATTGTACCGCAGATTATCTAATTTTAGTAAAAGGAGAAGGATTTGTTAACAATTTAGTCGATGATACTATAGATAACGATTTTCTTAAATATCTTTCAAATAAAATAAAAGGTGAGAATGACAAAATCATCGCTATCATGGTTAAAAGAAATAATGCATCAGAGGACCAATTACTTTTTTTAGGTGAGTTACTAAGGCTAAACAATAGATATGCTTTAGAAAAGTATTATGAACTTGCAAAAAAGGCTAATACTTTACCTGATTTGCTTCCCGAAGGATCGCATATTGAACCGATAACAATGACTATTCGAGAAATAAATGATATCTCGTTGAGCGAAGTAATTATTAGCCTTTTCAAGCTCTGCTTCTCTGAAGGATTTAAGGATAAAGAAAGTTTTGGATTAAGAGGAAGTCTAGACACCGTTATAAATAACTTAATTCAAGAGGATAAATTTAAGGTTAAAGAGATGTTGACCATGCTTATAAATGATTGTCCAGATAACCAGAAGTTAGTATCAACTTGTTACTGGCACTTGAAAAATATTGACCGATTAATTGCTGTTTCAAGTGACACTCCCTGGAGCATAGAAGTAACACTCGCTTTTTTAAAATCACGCAGATCAGAAAAGTAGATAAGAATACTTTAATTTTTGATGACGAATGGGCTTTAACTTCCCATTATGTTTATATCAGGTAAGAGTACCGAACTCAGACTAGGCTAATAATGTGCGTTTCGCCAAGATAAATATTATAGAAATACTTGAAAACTTAAAGTCAAAACCCTCGCATAAATTACATAGGATAAGATGAATTCAACGTAAGAAAGGTGAGGTTTATGAAAACTGTAAAAGAAAAACTATTTGATGGTAAAAAAGTAGGTGAGAATTTACACGGATTAGCAAATAAAGTTGGCAAAATTACAAAAGATATTGCTAATAAATCAACGGAGACAGTTATTAATGCAATCGATCAAAATGGTAATGGTGAAATAGACATTGAAGATATCGTCATTGTGGGAATGCGAGTTCCAGGTATTAAAATTAACCGTTCTGAATTTCTAAAAAAAGAGCTCTTCAAAAACTACCCACAGAATATTATTGACGCTGCAATAGCTAATACTCCAGCACAAGCCAATATACCATTAATAGAAATAGATAAAATCGCTGATGAAGTAATCAAGTTTGAAAGAAATTGTGTATCAGGTATATCTGCGGCCCTTGGCACTCCGGGAGGACTAGCAATGGCTGCTACAATTCCGGCTGATATTGCTCAATATTATGGATATATGTTAAGAGTGACACAAAAACTCTTATATTTGTATGGGTTCCCTGAAATAGATACTGAAGAAAAAGGACAAAAATTTGATTCTGAAACAATGAACATTTTAATTTTATGCTTGGGAGTAATGTATGGAGTAGTCGGTGCAAATAATGCTATAAAAGGAATGGCAAAAGCTTTGGCAACAGGTGTTGAAAAGAAACTGATTAATGCGGCTCTTACCAAGGGAACTATATATCCTATTGTAAAAAGTGTTGTGAAGTGGTTTAATGTAAACTTGACTAAAAAATTATTTGCTAATGCTATTAATAAGTCAATTCCCGTTGTTGGCGGAATAATTGGTGGAGGTATCACTTTTGTTACATTTAAGCCGTGTTGTGACAAATTAAAAGCTTCATTGCAAGATACGCTGCTAAGTAATCCATATCACAATGTATCTGATGAAGAGAATACTATCATTATAGAAGATACAAAGGAAGTTTAAATTGCTCTAATTAGCATTATTAGTGACGAGTCTTTTTGTTAGCTTCTCATTATATTTGGATATTGAAATTTAGGTAAAGGGTACTGTTATAAGGATAAACAAAAGAACTTCTAAATGATGCAAAGGGAAATCCAATTTGCTGGGACACCTATGTGTATGCGGCTTTAAATCCAAATGAGGACAAACCAATTGTAAGTTTGACTGATATATTCTGAGAATACCGGGCTATCTAGTTATCTTCAATGCTATAAATTGATAAAAAATATGCGTTGCCATGTAAATATACAATTTATATATTGTTTTGTGAAGTATTTACTGATATAATAAATGTAATTAATATACATTTAGTGTAAAAATTTGAAATATATACATACATTCACATCATAAATATATTATTTTTGTTTTTTTTAGATTTTAATGTAAATTATTTGTGCTTTTAATAAATTTAAGAAAAACTTATCTATGACGATTGTTTAGTTGTTGTATCACTACGCAAAATGGCACCGCATAAAGTAATTTTAACGTCCAGTGGATATGGATCAAGGGTTACAGGAGGAAAGGGTGAATTCATTTGGCTAGAATATTAAGGCCTGACCATCGATTAACTCAAGAGGATAACGGGTGTTTTATACTTAGAAATGTCCATTATGAGAACGTAGTTTACCATCTTCAACCGATTGTTGCC
>JAEYNY010000086.1 GCA_023412275.1 Bacillota bacterium | reverse complement strand
CCTTCTCTCAATAAAGTCGAGATGATCAATATCGAATTCTCGGATATTTATCATTTGTGAGAATATAAGCCCCGGTTGCAGCCGGCCATACTGCCGATCTTCCTGCTCGTCGCCGCCGGCTACATAGCGCAGTAGAAATTCAATATGAGATTTACCTACAGCTGGAGGTTCGATTATGACGGTCACCCCTTATCTGGCTATCCGGCGCCTTGCCTTGGATCGAACCGCCTGTTCAGCCACTTAATGCCGCCCGCCCACTTTTCATTGACAATGCAGGCTATCTATTGTAAAATAATTAAGCGGCACGGAAGTGCCTTATATCGCTTATATATATTGACCCGGTCATTATGGAGAGATGGCTGAGCTGGTCTAAGGCGCACGACTGGAAATCGTGTTTGGGCTAATACCCCAACTAGGGTTCGAATCCCTATCTCTCCGCCAAAATCAAGGGTTCTGAGGTTTTCCTCAGAACCCTTGCTATATATAAATATACCTTGTGGTACCAAAAAAGCACCAAACTAGACATGATTGAAAAATTATTAGACTGTATTAAAATTGACAGACCCTTAAATACGCGGTTGAGATATGGAATTATCTAGGTGAAGTACAAGCCGTTATTATATATACTCACTTGTAAACATATTCTATCATCTAGATTCCAACTGTGTCATGAATTCGGTGTAGTTATAGATATTATTTTGTCCAACTAAATATTCAAGGTATGATTTAAATTTTCCTTCTACAGGAATAGTCACAAATAATACTAGCCTCTTTTTAGGACGCGAGCAACAAACATAAAACAAGTTTCTATTTCGCTCAAATGAAGCCCTTTTATCATCGGGCACTAATGAATTAAGCATAGGAATGTATGTATCAAATTGGTAATTGTTCCACCCCCTTCCAACTACGAAGATTACATTATCGTATTCTTCTCCTTTTATCCCATGTTCTGTAGAAAAAGAAGCCGTTGGTTTTAAGAAATCAATTGCACTCAAAACTTCTGAGTAATTAATGGATGATAAAGATCCTATTGTTGCATTCTGATAGGGTGTTTCTGGTGCCATATTCATCTGATCATATAGAAATTCGATTTGAGGGGGAATTGGGATCATTTTACTGCTAATAACTAAATCTAAAACATCCTTTGTAGATTTTTCTCTTGCTACCCTTAATTTGAGCATCAGTTGATTCCAAATCAATTTTTCTGATTTTTTATTAATAGGGTATCTTCTAACGCCAAGCGTTTCAAAAAGGAGAGGCATATTTTTAGTCTCTAGTGCTTTATGTACCGGCTCGACAATATTCATGAAAAATAATAAGAGTGGATCTTCTGCATTTCTCAATCCATCACCCAATAAGCTTAGTAAATTGTCATATCCCTGTTGTATGGCGAGAACTTTATGAGTAATCATTAGAATTTTGGTTGTTTCATCTACACCTGCTACCCTTTCTTTATATGCCTTAAAAAATTTCGATAATCTATCCTCTAAAACACTTGCTGGTAAATCGCCTGCAAAATTACGATCACTTCGTCTTTCACCAGAATAATCATCTGATGTTATAACTATTACTTCACCTTCCAAATCATCGTAAGCAGATATCTGTGGTAGTGATGGTCGAATCTTATTTAAAATATCAACAATCTTTGGCACTGAACGAAAGTTCGAAACTTTCTTAATTTCAAGTATATGTTCATTTTCAATTAAGCCGCAGGCATTATTAGACTGATAAATCGTTTGCCAAGCGTCCCCAAAAAATCCGAACTGAGGGCCACTATCACTCGAAATAAAATATTTAATAAACTTATCAATTATTTGCTTAAACGAATCTTGGTACTCATCTATCAATATTAGTGGAAAGCTTTGAGCAAAAATAGTTCTAAATTTTTGATTATCCAACAAAAGCGAGAATAAGGTTATCACATCATTATGGAATAGATACATAGTAGTACCATCTATATACCTATGGCCGAGATTATAATCAATTGTTTTAACTGTATCGATACTACCCTCTTTAGGTTGAAGGTCACTATTATTTTTAATCATTTGAAGTAAAGTAGATTGATATCGTTTAATTGCATTCCATGCAAAAGAATGAATCGTCGATGGTATAACAAATGAATTTGGCTCTAATCTTGAGGCGATTACATCGACAGCAGCATTGGTATAAGTAATACAAATAACCGTTTGTTTTTTACGTTTATAGTCATCCCATTTATTACGTTGAATCCATTCTATTACCCTATTTAAAGAATATGTTTTTCCAGAACCTGCCCCAGCCTCTACACGAAAACACTTACCGGATTGTAAGGTTTCAATTATTTTTTCTTCCACTTTATCAGCCTCAATTTTGGCTTTTTGATTATTTGTAAATTCAGAGATTCTCATAACGGCTCCTTCCAATAAATCATTTAGATACTACATTTTGAGTCAAGCCAAATAAGACCTTCTCTTATATAATCTGGTATATTGTATGTTTCATTTTCAATTATTAGCTTTAATGCAAAGTCTGTTTTCTTACTATCATCAAATTGAATATCTGCTTCAGTAGGAGTGTTACCAATACCGAAAATTATTCTATTCGCATTTATTATTGATTCCTCAAGGCTAATCCCACATAATCCATTCTCTTTTGTTTGATATTCAATATGACAATACCCATTAGTTTTTTTTGTCTTATTTAAATCGATGACCTGTTTTAAAGAAATTGGTGATGTTTCATCTAGACTGTTAACTTGCCTTATCCACCATTTTATCGTTGCATTTGAAGTAGTTTTTCCATCAGTAACAGTTGATTTTGTCCTTCCATCAAGCATTGGATCTATATCCGTAAGTATTAATGTCGGTATTTCTAAGAAATTAATAAACGGACAGAATTTATGTGCATATGCTCCACCCACTTCAACTAAGGCATAATATTGCGAAGGCAAAGTAGGTGCTTTACTTTTAAACAAACCTAATATATCACATTTTTTTATCATATCTGGTATTAAGAGACGCTCAGCAGCACCTTCGACAAGAATTGCTTTATCCGCAAAAAAAAGATCACATCTACTTAGAGTTAAGTACTTACGAATAAATAGAGCATTCTCTTCATCCATTACACAAAAATCACTTAAATCTTTATATTGAACTCCTGCTTTTTTCTTTTGTGCATACCTAATCTGATTGAACGGTACTGTGTTTACAATATGCGATGAATGTGTTGTAATAAATACCTGAATAGATTTATTGGAAATCTTCATTATAAACTGCTCAATATATTTTACAAAAGTCTGTTGGAGTTGTGGGTGCATATGTGATTCAGGTTCTTCTAAGAAAACGAGTGGTATTGAAACATCTATATTTTCTTCAATCTGCTTTGCAAAGTCTGCAAGCTTGAATTCCATTTTTAATAAGTTCTTATATCCCAGGCCATTATATGTACTCGGCAATTCTTCTAAAGAACCATTTTCTACATATGTTAAGTCGGTTTGATTTGTAATTTCATTATCAATTGAAATTTCTGTGCTCGCTTTTAATTGTAATTCTTCTGCATTCGGATATCCGAAGCTTACCGATTTTTCAATAATTAAACTTAATAGAACATTTGTATTTTTTTGAACTTCTTTATTTGCCTTTTTTACGACCTCCCTCAATTGCTCAATTTCTTTTCTCACATTAACATCTGTATCTTCTATATTTGTTTGGAATAATTTCGAAAGAATCGGTTTTAATGGGCCTGCATTTGAAGAATCAGATTCATCCATACCACGTTCTGCTCGAATTATATATAATGGGAAGAGTGATTTTAATTCATTTACTGATTTAATTTGCATATCTGAAATATCTGCTGGATTTATTGCTGATATAACAAGTGAAAATAATGAATTAAAATTATCTATAATAGCTTGTCGTAGTAATTCTTTGTTAATACTAAATTCACCAGGTTTTTTCTTGTTCTCTTTCTTACTACCTGTAACAATATCATCAAATAGTTTTTGATCGGCAATAATGCGATATTCAGCAGAAATAATAGCTGTAGTCGTTGATATATCTGTATCAATAATAAATGGTGATAATGCTCCTAAAAGCTGGTCTTCTGGTTCTGAAGAATAGTCAACAATAAACCTTATTGAGGGTACCGGGATTTTTTCAATTAATTTTTCATATGGGAGTTTCATAAAAGTATAATCAATCAATAAATCATATAGTATTTTTCTTGATAATAAAGGATAATCATTGAAAGTTAAATTCTTACCATTTAAAACCTTATCCAAAATATCCATCAAGGAGGTTTTTCCAGTGTTATTTCGGCCTACAATTAATGTAGCCGATTTATCGATATTAATACTTACATCATTCAACAAACGGTAATTCTTTACTTCAATTGTTTTTATATACATAGTTTTGTCCTCCTAAGTATATTACTTTCTGACCATACTTTACACACTGCCCTTTGCTTGAAGATACAATAAAAATCTAGCTTCACCTAATATGCGTTGGTATAAAAATTGATAACCCTTATAGCGTTCATTCGACATTATTCAAGGAAATCCTTCAAAAAAATATAATATTTTGAAAATTATCAAGTACAGATTTATAGAATAGCATCTAGTTCAAATAAAAAAATCAAGTAGGAGGCGGTGATTAGCCGACGTCCTCTCCCAGCACCGTGCGTACCGTTCGGTACACGGCGCTTTCAATAGTTGATGCGAACCGACTGGTACGCAGAGGCTAAATCATAAAAGCCTACGCGCAACAGTCTTTCTTTTGTCATTGCCATGTTGACCGCTACTGTGTGTAACAAACCAATATCCTCTTCGACTGTTTGCCGCCATGTGCGCAAGTTCCTCTGGCACACCTAGTTTTAGAAGATTCTTCTTCTTTGTTCTCGGCTTCTTCCATTGTTTCCATATACACATGTGAATGCGGTGGTACAGCCATCCGTTAATGTCGTCTATCGGGTTCTTCATATCTGCAATCCCATAGTAATTCAACCACCCGTGGCCATATACCTTAATTCTCGCAAGCGACGGACGTATGACATCACTTACAAGCATGAGAGAAGCTGCGCTATGTCTTAAATCATGAAACCTAATATGTTTTAAATCATGCATTTTTAAAAGTTGTCCAAATTTGTTTGACAAAACATTTGGGGTCTTTATGGTGCCATTATAATTACATACAATCAAGTTATTATCAACATATTCCTCCCTAATAAACTCTCCCTTAAAAGCTAATTTGAATTTCTCCTGCCTTTTCCATAAGCGTTTTAATGCATCAATAATCTCATCACTTATTGCTATTGTCCTGGTCCCCGATTCCGTTTTTGTAGTTTCGCTCAGTTCAGATCCTTTGAATAGCTGTTCTACGAATCGTTATTGTTTTTTCAACATAATTAACATCTGACCATTTTAAGCCTAAAACCTCAGCCCTTCTCATACCGCAAAGCCCAGCCAATATAATAGGAACTTCCCATTCAGTATTAAACATTTTCTCAATTAACATTTTCAACTCATCTGCTGTATATATTTCACCTTGATACTTAGCAACTTTAGGCCTTGTAACATCCTTTGAAACATTCCTGGGTATAGAATTTTTGCGAACTGCTGAATACAGCGCTTTTGATAAAACCCTAACAAGCGACATAGGCTTATTACAACAAGATTGTATCGTAATCAAGGCAGGTGAATGCAAATGGAAGCTTTCGTAAATTCGCGGTCAAATCTATACGATGATAAAAATTACATATATGGCAAGAGTCTTTATCACATATAGTGACCTTTTTTATTAGAAATGATAAAATAATTCAGGAACGAAAGATTTTATAGCATACCAAAGGAGAGCATGATGTGTGAAGTATTACAAACATTAATAAATACCTTTAGTGCTAATTTGGCGTCCTATAAAAGCGCAAGATATAACGAGACAGAGACTCGTAGAGAATTTATTGATCCTTTCTTTGAGGCCCTAGGATGGGACATGACAAATAGAAGAGGCCTTGCCCCAAGGCTAAGAGAAGTCATGCCTGAGAATTATCTCACAAATACAAGTAGGCCAGATTATGCATTCACCTTGAGTGGAGTTAAAAAATTTTTCGTTGAAGCTAAGAAACCGTCGGTTAATGTTGCGAACCATATGGAATCTATTTTTCAAGCTAGAAGTTATGGCTGGTCCGGTGGTCATTTAATTGTCGTCCTAACAAACTTTGAAGAATTGTTGATTTATGATACGACGGTTCCCCCAAGAGATGGTGATACACCCGATACCGCCCTATTAAAGCGGTACAATTATACAGAATATGTTGAGAAATTCGAAGAAATTTCTTCGCTCCTGTCTAGAGAGGTCGTCTATAGTGGACAATTTGAACGTATATTCGAACCACTGATAGAAACAGGTGCAACGCTTACTATTGATGAATATTTCTTGCAACAGATCAATAGTTGGCGAATTCTTCTTGCGCAGCACTTGATTGGTAATCATCCTGAGTATTCTCTAGAGATGGTTAACGATCTTACTCAAACTTTCATTAACCAAATGGTTTTTATGAGAATATGTGAGGATCGTAATCTTCCTATCTATCATAGGCTACAACAGACACTTGATGATGAGAATCAGCTTCAGCAAAGTCTTAATGTCATTTTCCGCGAAGCAGATAGACGATATAATTCAGGCTTATTCTCCGGAGAAAACATTATTTTTGACCTAAATAATGAAATCATTATGGACATGATCAGAAGCCTTTATTATCCTAGAAGTCCATATGTGTTCAATGTTATTGAGAGCAACCTATTAGGCCAGATATATGAAATGTTCCTGAACCAAAAGCTCACTGCTGTAAATGGAATTATTTCATTAAGAGCTGTTGACACCAATATTAACAGAGATATAATTATAACGCCAATAGAAATTGTAAAGTGCATTGTCAGAAAGACTCTTGAACCACTTGTTGAAGGGAAAACACCAAATCAAATTGAAGAACTAAGGATTGCTGATATTTCTTGCGGCTCAGGGGTTTTCTTACTTGAAACATACGATTTTCTTATTCAGTATTGCATAAACTGGTATATAGAAAACGACGTGACCAGACTGATACCATATGAGCAGGGAGTATTTAATTTAACGTTCGAAGATAAAAAGAGAATACTCCTGTTGTGTATATATGGCATAGATATTGATATAAATGCAGTTGAAATAGCTAAGTTCAGCCTTTTGGTAAAATTATTGGAGAACGAAACGACCCCGTCTTTAGGTGATGAAATCGGTTTGCTGCCTAACCTTGATGACAACATAAAACCAGGGAATGCATTAGTGGACTTCAACAATATCGATGTTCATGGACTCGAACAGAGTGTCAAAGAGGCCATATTTCCGTTTGATTGGAGCTTTGGAAATGGCACAAGGTCTTTCGATGCAGTAATAGGCAACCCGCCTTATGTAACAACAGAAGACATGCAGGCACTCTTGCCTACTGAAGAATTTTCAGTATATAAAAGATATTCAACGGCTTATAAACAGTTTGACAAATACTTTATTTTTATAGAACGTGGTATACAGAAATTGAAGGATAATGGCCTACTTTGTTATGTTATACCCAATAAGTTCTCCAAAATTGTTGCCGGTGAAAAGCTTAGGAAGTTAATCACTGACAATAGATATCTTGTTGAATTTATTGACTTTGGATCTGCTCATTTGTTCGGTGAGAATCTTTCATATAGTTCTATCATACTACTTAGGAAGGCTGCCTCAGAGAGGTTTACTTTCCAAGAAGTTGATGATCTACAAAGATGGTGGGCTTGCGAAGGCCAAGATGAGACAGTTTTTAATAGAATTAGTTTTAACAATAATATCATTTCCGATTTTCCTTGGGTACTTGTTGCTGATGAACATAAAGCCAGACTGATAAATAAGCTTTATGAAGGAACAATACCATTGGAGCACGTTGCAAATGCTATTAATGGTATTCAGACAAGTGCTGAAAGACCTCAGCCAATTTACTGGTTTGATGAAAGTGATATTGTGGGGTCTACTACGGACACTTATAGGATACATGAAGGTGGAAATGATTATCTCATTGAAAAATCAATTTTGAAGCCTTATTATAAACCAGTAACGCATATTGAGAAGAAAGCGACTACTTATGACGTAGTAAAAACCAATAAGAAGATCATATTTCCGTATGATTCTGATGGTCAGTTGTATTCGTCTGAAATAATGGCCAGACAATTTCCTGGTACATGGAGATACCTCAACGCATACCATGACGCACTTCTCCCCAGAAATGTATCTCCTGATGGTAATGGCAGAGATGTACCTCATGCAAACGCTGATACGTGGTATCATTATGGACGAATTCAGCATTTGACAAGTTTTATAAACACGCCGAAGTTGATCGTCAAGGTTATGAGAAACATGGAGCGGCCATTCTATTTCTATGACCGGAATGATTGGCTCATTGCTGCTGGAGGCACGGCAGGTTACTGTGCCATTATTGAAAAAGAAGGAGGCTATAGGCTTGAGTTTATACAAGCTGCCCTAGACCATCCTGCAATAGGATACCTTTGTTCTGTAATTGGCAGCGATTTCGGTGGAGAATTTTTCTCAAACGGAACAAGTATACTTTATAAAATACCTATTCCAAACATAAATTTTGACAATCCTGAACAGGCAGCCGATTATAATAATATAGTGAGCCATTCTAGGAGAATCTATGTGATCAATGATAGCCTTCAGGATTCAAGAACGACAAATAGGCAAAAAGCGATTTTGATCGCAGAGAAAAATGATTTAGTAAATCTGATAAAGGAGACAATAACTAGATTGTACGGTATCCAGGATTACATGGATATTTTTAGTTAAGGTGATCTAGATGAAGCTAAAGGCAAATAGTACAGAAAAAAAACTTAGAGGTGGCTACTATACACCTGATAGTATTTCTGACTTTATTGTAAAATGGGCACTTAATAGAAATAATCAGGATATAAGCGTGCTAGAGCCCAGCTGCGGAGACGGAGCTTTTTTAGAAAGCCTTATTAGAAATGCCCCAGACGATAATATTAATTGTATAGGTGTAGAATTGATTGAAAGCGAAGCTATATCTTCGAGGGAAAAGGTTAACGGTTTTTCAGGATTCGAAGTTATTCAAGATGACTTCTATTCTATTTTTAAAAAGGAATTGAAGAATAAAAAATTTAATTTGATCATAGGTAATCCTCCATATATTAGGTATCAATATTTGACACCAGAACAAAGAGAAACGCAATCAAAAATTTTGGTAGCAAATAAGATGAAATCAAATAAGCTTATTAATTCTTGGGTTTCGTTTATGGTTGCTTGTGTACAAATCCTTGCTCCAGATGGGAAAATCGGAATGGTTATCCCCGCTGAACTTATGCAAGTTGCTTATGCTGAAGACTTAAGAAAATTTCTTGTTGATAATTTATCTCAAATAACGGTAATCACTTTTGAAGAATTAGTATTTCCTGATGTCCAGCAAGAAGTAGTATTATTCTTAGGAGAAAAATATGAGAATCAAAATCACGTTGAAAACCAGATACGGGTGATTCAACTTAAAAATTTAGATTCTCTTGAGGATAATGGCATTTTTAATTCACCAATACAATATATCCCTGTCGATCATAGCAAGGATAAGTGGACAAAGTATTTTCTTACGTATGATGAAGTTGAGCTTATCAATAAGATTAAGGAAAATAATAAGTTTGTAACTTTCTCAGATATATCTAATGTAGATATTGGAATAACTACAGGAGATAATAAATATTTTTCCGTAAGCAAAGATACTGTTGAGAAGTACGGACTTCAGGATGTTGTCCTACCTTTGATTGGAAGAAGTGCTCATTCAAAAGGCCTTTATTTCAACTATCAGGACTGGCTTGATAATGTTAATAAAGGTTTAAACGCTCAATTAGTTAATTTCCCTGATATCCCTTTTGAAGAATATCCTGAAGGATATAAAAGATATATAGAATTAGGAGAAAAAGAAGGAATAAATAATGGTTACAAATGTAGTATACGGGACAGATGGTATAGGGTTCCGTCTGTTTATCCACCAGATGCCTTTTTCTTAAGAAGAAATAATTCTTTCCCAAAATTTGTTTTAAATAGCATTAATGCTGTTAGTACCGACACAATGCATAGAATTAGATTTAGTCCGGGCATTAATAAGGAAAAGGCATTATTATCGTATTATAATAGCATCACCTTTGCATTTACGGAAATTGAAGGAAGAAGTTACGGAGGCGGGGTACTAGAAATACTTCCAGGGGAAGTTGAAAAAATAATCTTGCCAGACT
This sequence comes from Bacillota bacterium, assembly GCA_023412275.1. Lineage (GTDB taxonomy): Bacteria > Bacillota > Clostridia > Acetivibrionales > DSM-1351 > Ruminiclostridium. The sequence goes on along the minus strand of JAEYNY010000086.1, from coordinate 1,162 downwards.
TACAAAATCTCAATGAGATTTTAGTAACCAATCTAATTAATAGAATTGATAACACAATAAGAAATAATTTCGACATTGAACCTATTCTTGATGAAGTTGATAGAGTTGTTCTTATTGATTACATAGGGATAGACGCCAATGATGTGAAACTATTTCGAAGCATTTGGAAACGACTGATAAATAGGCGACATGCAAGAAAATAAGCATCTTATTATAGCCTAATATCTACTTGTATAGAACTGAGGTTTGTCTGGTCGTTTGGATCAGTTTCGGCAAATACTCTGCTATATGTTCATCGATATGCTTGACCTTCTTTTCCGGGATTTCTGTGTCGTATGTATAATTTTCGCTCTTACCGCCAAGGCAATAGTGTTTATTCCCTTCCCTGCATGTGCTATAATATGTACATCAGCCAGTACAAAGGAGGTGCGGATGCATGGTCGGACATCTTAACCCGGTCGAGGAAGAAGCCATTACTAAGCTAAAAGCCTTATTGGGCCATAAGTTGGCGAATAGCCTTAACAGTGTTCTTCTATACGGTTCTAAAGCCCGTGGAGACTATAGTAACGATTCGGATATCGATATATTAGTAGTGGCCGATGCTGTAACTCCTGATATAAAAGACATAATCAGGGATACAGTACTGGACGTACAGCTCGAATATAGTCTGCCAATTTCTGTACATATCCGCAGCTTCGACTATTTCACCACCCAGCAGAATAACAGACTCAACCTTTTCATCCATAACGTTGAAAGAGAAGGTATACGAGTATGAAGCCAAAAATTACCCCCCATTTAAAAGTGTTTAATCTTCTCACCAATGAATTTTAATTATCACGGAAACATCTGATAAATTGTCCGTCACTGACTTCCCTTACCTGCGGCAATTCCTTCGAACATCTCTCTTCAGCGACGGGACAGCGGCTTTTGAATGGGCATCCTTTGCTTTCCGGCGTCCAAACAGTTACTTCTGATTCCTTATCTTTTAATACCGGCAATTCTACAACTCCCTCTCTTTCCGGATCCGGAGCTGCGGAAACCAAAAGCTTCGTATAGGGATGCGCAGGATTGACAATAACCTTGTTAACATCGCCCCATTCAACCATATGCCCGGCATACAAAACGATAATCCTGTCGGCAAAGTATCGTGCAGAGGCTATAT
>JAEYNY010000058.1 GCA_023412275.1 Bacillota bacterium | reverse complement strand
ATAGGTGGGCTTGGACAGAAGATCCATGGCCTTGGGAAGGAAGGTGCTAGTATATGTGGACTTACGAGAAGAGATTACAACACCCTGTAAAAATAGACCAATGTAACCCCAGACTTGCACAGGTAATTATGAGCCAATTCGGTGGACCGGATGGTGAGCTTGCCGCTTCCATGCGTTATCTGTCTCAGCGTTATACCATGCCGAACAGAAAGGTAGCAGGTTTATTAACTGATATCGGAACAGAAGAATTGGCACACAGAGGCTATCGGTTAGTGAAGCACCAAATTTACTTTTAAAATGAAATCCTCTGGATCCACGTCTTTCCAGCGCCCTGAGCGTTCTTTCGAATACTCTACACTCTTTATAACTTCCTTTAATAAAACGTTCTTGGAATGAGCATCAGGTAATTCATTGTACACTTCTAGTATATATTCAATTTTAGGTATAATAAGCTTACCATTCATAATTCTGGAAGAAAGTCTTTGTACATTTTGCTCCAGCAATAACTTATCTGCCTTAATTATTTCAATCCTGTCAGATACTATTTTAGAACGATCTAAGAATACATCAGCATTATATACTCCTTTTTCATATGAATCGTATATTGAATTTAATTGCTTCTGTGCTTCGGCAAGCTCTGCATCAAATTGTGTCAGCTGATTTTTCATTACACTTAACTGATTTGTTCTCTCATCGATGTAATCTGTATCTATATTAAATTTATAATTGTTAAGATACTTTTCTAATGTAAGTAATATTTTTTTTTCAACTGAATCAAGTCTTGTACTAACATTAGAGCAGTGCGAAGCACCACACATAAGTGTATCATATTTAGTTTTATCACTATAAGGTCTACGTATCATTGCACGTCCACATTTCCCACAGAATAAAATTCCAGCTAGAGGATTTTTAAGAATATTTCTTGATGATACAGGACGTGCTGGGTTGGATTTGATTATATCTTGAGCTAAATTGAAAGTATCCATTGAAATTATTGCCTCATGAATACCATCTGCTAATATAACATTTTCATTTCTTGGACGTTCTTTTGTTACCTTACCACTAACCATTTTTTTGACGGCTGGTCTCCAGTTCCATCTTACCTTTCCTATATAGACCGGATTAATTATAATATCTCTTACACTTGAAACCACCCATGCATCACCATACTTAGGCTTGATTTTAAGTTCGTTTAGCTTACGTACGATTAAAGAGATACCAATTCGACGGTGTGTACCATCGTCTTGAAGATCTCCTTTTGTATATAAATCAAATATCATTTTAACAACCTCTGCTTGGTCCGGAACAGGTATAAGAGTAAATCCTTTATCACGATCTAACCTTTTCCGTTCGTACCCATAAGGAGACTTATTACCTACATATTTACCCTCTTTAACCGATGACAAACGACCACCCTGTAATCTTCGATTAATCGTTTTATACTCTCTCCTAGACATAAATAACCCAAATTCAAAATATTCTTCATCAAATTCATTATCTGGATCATATATCTTTGTCGGAGTAATAATTTTTGTAGAAGAATATTTGAATGTCTGAGCAACTAATCCCTGATCCATGGTATCTCCACGTGCTAGTCGTTCTACTTCCATAACAATAACACCATCCCACATACCGGCTTCGACTTCACTTAGTAGCTGCTGCATAACTGGTCTGGAGGCTATTGTTTCGCCTGATACAATTTCCCTATATATATTTCCAATATTCAATTTTAACTTATTAGCAAGTTCTAGGAGAGCCTTTTCATGACGTGCTAAGGTTTCACCTTCACCCCTGGCTTCAGCATCATAATCAGCTCTTGATTTGCGTAGGTATATTACATATTGTGACATAGAAATTCTCCTAATAATTCTTAATTGCTATTAATATTGACTTATTACATATGTATGTTATAATTTTATCGTAAATAAAATTTACTCAAAGTACAAGGTATATGAACTTGGTGAATTGCTTTCTTCTCAGAAAGTATGAAATCGAGGAATTGTACCTTCTTTTATTATTAATAAATTTACTGGCTTAGTCCTAATACATCTATGTGTTTTATTATCCTAGTTTCATAATCATGTGGTATTCCAGTAATATTACAGTATATATCAGTAAGAATTCCACCTTGTTTAAGGAATGAATTAATTTCTGCTAAGAAATTCTGGATAATGTATTTATTATTAAGTAATATTATCGTTGCGAGTACCATGCCCCAAATATCGTGTTTATATTTATTTTTTTCATTACTTAATATTAACGTATCAGTAAACAGTGAATTAGCTGATTTATCAAGTGTACAACTTCTGTAAGTCATAAAATCAAGATTGTGAGCGATTCTATTTCTTATTTTTCGTACATATTTTAATGAGTCAACCATAATAGTAACTTTATCATCGTAATTCAAATTTTTGGTATTTAACATACTAAAGAATGACATTAGATACTCTTTATCATTTTTATTCAAATAAATAAACAAATCCGCAGTATCTGAGAAACTTATATTTCGAAATAAAATCCATGGTGGGATATGATCTTTACTTAATCTGTAATGAAGCGTTGGTGTATCATTACAACTATTGCAATAGTTTAATAATTTTTGTAAGAGTTCCTTAAGCTTAGCTCTTTGATTTGCATCCCTGCTCCTTTTGTAATTAATAATTTTTAAATACTCATTCTGATCTTCCGTGAATTTCTCCGCAATTACATTAGCTAATATATTTTTATAAGAATTTTCAGCATAGGTGGAGAATTTCATAATTACACCTTGAATGTTTTTATTAAATATATGAGTAGCAACTAATTGCTCCATGGTGGTTCCGGGTAAATATTTATCACCAGAACGATAAATAGATTGATATCCATTAATAAGATCATAATATGAAATTGAAGTTAAAGACTCATATGCAAAATCACGGTTTTGAATTATCAAATTATACTCTTTTATCAATTTATCTATTTGTTTATCAAAAGATAGAAATGGTTTATCCATAATATTCTCCGAATAACAAAAAAACCTGCTACAGATGTCTGTAACAGGTTTTTTTATGACCGTCCATTTAAGTATCGGCTAGTTAACTTAGTTACATTTTATTATATATATATTCATTTGTCAATAGAAACTATAATATTTCTATGATATCACCAACCTTAATGGTTGTATCTTTTGGTAATTTTCTATTGGAAGCATCTTTTTCATCAATCTTAAGCTCTACGATTTCTGTTGTGGTATGTTGAAATTGTGTTAAAGGATTTATTAGTATATTTCTGGTGCTAACTTCAATTTTTTTGCATAATGAAAATCTTTCATAAGCTGTTACTATTGTTAATTCTTCCTTCACTTTATCCAAGGTTCCTAATAATTCATCTGTAACGGGATCCTTTACCTCTGGTCCTTTTGCGATTACTCTTATTTCCTCACCTTTTTTAGCACCGTCATTGGATCCATAATTGATTAATACTGAATGCTTATCTAATATTTCAATTACTCTATAAGCTGCATTTTCCATTAGAAAACCTCCTAAATATTAATTTATTTAAATTTAATCATACATTCAAAATGTATGATTTATAATGCTATAATACATTCAAATCATATATATTCAACTTATATCTTTTTCACTGCCACGAATACTAATTATATAATGCTCGCTATCTGACAGGATGATCTATTAAATGAAAATTACAATCGAGTACAAGCTCTATGAACTTAGAACACAAAAAAGGTTAACATTACGTGAGCTATCATTATTATCAGGTGTTAGTAAATCAATGATTAATAATATTGAAAACAATATTGGGAATCCGACCGTAATGGTAATGTGCCAATTAGCGACAGCTTTAGATGTCAAACCATCTGATCTGTATACCTATATTGTTGAATAATCTTGTCCAATTTATTGGACAAATCCCCAAAAATATAGAAATATAAGTTACAATATGTTACAGTAATGTAAGTTATTAACAAATAAATAATTTATCAACTCATACATCGGATGTCCATGCCAAGTGTTATCCTTAAAAAAGGAGGCACAGAACATTTGTTCGTAAAAATATTGCAAAATGATTGTTATAGGATTATAATAAATACAGCTACCTAAGGAGTCCGGAACATAGGGGGTATACATATGACCGAAGATGAGTATAAAAAACTCATACACCAATTCATTGACAGTGTAAGTAACATAACAATTCTTAAAAGAATTTACCTTTTTATTCACTCGATCACAGGCTAGGCATTATGCCCGGCCTTTTATTCATTTATCAACCGAAATATCTTCTCAATTTTATCCCAATCAGCTTATAAAGTTTATTTAACACATGGATAAATATTTGTCTAAAACTTCCTCTGGTTTAAGAAGTATCAAGCCAACTAGTTAATTCATCAGATTAATCTAACTTATAAGTATGAATTGGCTGATTATCCTGATCAACTACAGATAGTGTTTCTAATGATACATCGTTAAAATTAGATAAAACTGCTAAGGACAAATTATTAACCATTTCCATTGATAATCCATCAAATGAGTCACTATATGAATATTCCATATAATCAACAATGCATTCTGATGCCTGAGTACCTGGTATTTGGTTTTTTCTAATTGCACTTTTTACATCGTCAATACTTTGCCCAAATCCTTCCGATAGAAAATCATAAACTGGTATACCTAACGAAACAAGTGAGTAGTAATATATTTCTACGTCATTCGATGTTTCTATTTTATATAAATTTTCACCAATTAAGCATAAATCGATATCATCCAAATTAAGTGATGCACCGACATCTATTAAAATCGGACATATGAAATCTAACTCATCATCAGTGTAATACTCATTTAAAAGAAGACGTGCAGAGGCATCAAACGGTCTTTCCTTAAGATGCAATACCCCATAATAAAAGTCCTCATTTTGATAGACTTCATAGTAATCAATATATTTATACCAGCTGGTTGCAAACGATTCGTTACCAGATCCTCCAAAGCTCTCATACATATAAGTTGTTAATTGATCCGTTATTTCATCTTCAAATATTGGGTATTTTTGTTCTTTGACATGATTAATTACTATAGTTGGTTCAATACTGGGTTCTGGATCTGACGCGACATCAGGAGTTGTGAAAATATTTGCGTTGTCATAGATTTTGTCATCATGATTATTTTTTGTACATCCTGTAAGCAATAACAATAAAAAAATCAATATAATTAATCTTTTCATTAATTTCCTCTTTCGTATGAAATATAAATGAGAAGTAACAACAAACAATTTATTCGATGATTAATCAAGTTAATAATTTTATTCTGTAAAAAAACAATTATTATTTTAAGTATTCAAATATAGACTAGAGATTACCCAGTCGTCTCTTCTTTCATTATTCTGAATATCTTCTCAATTGTATCCCAATCTGCTTTATCAAGTTTACTTAAAACATGAATTAATTTTTTCTTAAAACTCCCATCATTAACGGGTCTTAGTAATTCGCCTATCCATAGTGTTAATTCATCTTCTTTATCAACAACATGAAGCAGTTCGCGCCCAAGCAAGTAATCAGATGAAACATTAAATAATTTTGATAGCTTAATAATTGTTTCTACATCCGGTTCCCTTATTCCGCTTTCATATTTACTAATGGCTTGCTGAGTGACCCCTAAAAAGTCAGCCAATTGTTTCTGGCTATATCCTAAATCTCTTCGTAATTCTGCTATTCTAATCAAATTATCACCTCAATTAATACATTACTACATTTAGTAGTAAAAATAAAACACCGAAATGGAATATTATATATTGACATACCCCAAAACGTAGTATATACTATACTACAGAAAGGCGTATAAATGGAGGTGAATAAATTGAGAACAGCCCTTTTAAATGCTCGGGGAAAACGCACACAAATTGAAGTATCTAGCGATCTTGAAATATCACAGAAGTATTTAAGTAAGCTAGAACTTGGTCATCGTAACCCCAGCATGGTTATAGCAGCTAAAATTAGTAAGTATTATAATATTCCAATTGATAAATTGTTCCCAGATATTTTTTTGTGCTCGAATACGCCATAATGTAGTGTTTAATAAATAATATAATACGGAGGTGCTTAAATAAATGGGAAATAGTCCTACAAAAGCAGCTGATAACATTTACTGCAAATGCAGAAAAGAAGCTGCAAAATACAATGACAAATTGAATAGCAGAGAAGGTGCTGCAGAGCTGCTCGGTTTATCAGTATCAAGCCTATCTGATTACGAACTAGGATTAACAAAGGTTGTACCGGTAGATAAAGTCGCTTTAATGGCTGATCTTTATGGTGCTCCTGAAATGAAAGCATATTACTGCAAAGAATGCTGTCCTCTGGGATGCAATAATGCAAAGGTCATTCTTGAGGACTTAGACAGAATTTCATTAAAAGCATTATCATCTTTCAGGAAAATAGCCGGAGCAAAAGAGACTCTACTTAACATTGCTGAAGACGGTATCATTTCAGACGATGAAAAACCGGATCTTGATAATTTGCTTAATATCATGGATGAAGTGGAAACGGTAATAAAAACCTTTAAACTTTGGGCAGAAAAAAATATGAATTGAGGTTGCTATAAATAGTGAAACGTGTACATGTAAAACCGCATACAGTATACAGGAGGTGTTGATTATGGCTGTAATAGATGATTTTTACATAGGGAAAACACGAATTATAGTGACCGATGACTATTTCTGCAAGGACGAGGATATACCAGTAATTATAGACCGGATTAGCAAGAATGCTTCAAGAGCCTTCCAGGCTGAGGCTTATCGTAAAGCACTTGAGGATAAAACCGCTTAGGCGGTAACCGGTGGACAAGTATAGCAGGAGGAGTGAAATACGGTAACTATTAATGACATATCCAATCAGCGCACGGGTAGTTGAGTTATATGCAAGATTAAGCGCAAATGCAATAAAATCAGGATACCATATAAAGCCCAGTTTTAAAAATTAGTTAGGAAGGAGTTAAATTATGCAAAATGATGATATGACAGAACAGCAGAAAGAAATTGAAACAATTATGGAACGGCATATCGATATCGATCTGTCAGATGCGGATGTTCAAAGATTATGCGAAAAAGCTGGAAGTGTTGGGCTATCAGTTAATGAACTTCTTAGAAATTTTATCGGAGATTTGGTTCATGGTACTTATACCAATGGTTCAGACGAGCGGGATTTAGCACAGCAATGGTTTGACAGATGTTGGTTCGGAATGTTCCCTGATAAGACTTTTTTGCGGTACTTGATTGATTGGTCCTTTAATGTTGAAGATATAGTTCAATTATGGGGACTTATTAAGTCTACAGAAAAAGATTTAGAAAATACGGATGAATTTGACCGGGAAGACATCGATGGCATGAAAGAGGATTTAAGCTATTGGAAAGAAGATATCAATGAGACTTTTTCTGAGTTTCAAGATTGGTCGAAAAGCGAGAAAATAGGTACTTTAGACGATGAAATGGCAACTGTCCTTAAATGGCATGAAGAAATGATTAATATTCAAAAATCTGGATCATCATCTTCCGTAAAAGAAAACTAATTAATAAAAAAGATTGTATAAGCCGCGAAACTTACATACAACCTTTTTCTTAAAAAACTTATAGAAGTATTTTTAATTATTATATCAGAAACAAATAGGTTTTTCAAGAGGTGATAGAAATGCTTGATCATAATGTGTTTACGGTTAAAACTTGGACTGGCGAAATTAAGCAGGTAAAAAAGATTGCATTATTTCCGGAGTTGGATAATAAGGGTGAACTCTTCTATAAAATCGAAGGTCAGCTTAATTTGGATCATTTTATGATTGGTTACTATTACGACAGCGATAAAGCCATGCAGGTCTTTACGGGATTGCTTAATGATCTGATGGAATACCAGGTTCATAATTTACAGAGTATTTAATCACGAGGTAGACATGGGAACAATCAAAAAAATACTAAGAGTATTTCCTAGAAAAACATCATACACTCCAAATGATCCTTTTGTATTTATTGGATCACCTATCATGCCCGAGCTACTTCCCGAACATGATGAAATACATATTTCGTGCACATTTACTTGGGATATGGATTATTGTGAACAGCTTAAAAGAGAATGGGAATGGACAACCAATGAAGAGGTAAAACTCGGTGGACCGGCTTATTATTCTTCAGCTAATGAGTTTGTTCCCGGATTATATGTCAGAGAAGGTGTCGTATTCACATCAAGAGGATGTAATAATCATTGTAAATGGTGCGGTGTAAGGAAAATAGAAGGTTTGTTAAGGGAACTTCCGGTTTATCCAGGTAACATTATTCAGGATAACAATTTCCTTCAGACTTCAAGAAATCATAAAGATGATGTTTTCGAGATGCTTAAGAGCCAAAGACAGATTGAATTTAAAGGCGGTCTGGAAACTGATCTTATTGATGATCATTTTATTGTTGGGTTACAGAGCATCGGGATTAAGAAAATTAAATCCTTATGGTTAGCCTGTGATACTGACAACCAACTTCCTAGATTTAAAAATGCGGTTGAAAAGCTACACAAAGCCGGGTTTAATCAAGAAAAAATATTCTGCTATTCTCTGATCGGGCATGATATGGAGAAAGAAGAGATAAGAAATAGGGAAATATTTAATTCCGGTGCATTACCATTCTCACAGCTTGAACGTGACTTTTCAAGAACAAAAACTCAATATCCCAAAGAATGGAATGAATTTGAGAGAATGTGGCAGAGACCGGCAGCAATGAAAGCTCATATGAAACAAGTTAACAAAACTGTAATTAACAACTTCATCATATATAAGTAATTCTAATAAATTCTAAGTAATTATAAATAGTTATAAATAAAAATAAGAAAATCTAAGTATAACTAAGTTAATTTGCGTTTTCTTAGATAGGGGGTAAGCAAATGAGTAAACTTGAATTTTTGATTTTATCAATTTTTTTAAGCAATGCCGCCGTCAGCAAATTTAGTGGAATGACTGTTATCGATATCCTAACAGCAGAGGATTTAAATTACCATATTACCACCATTCATAACCATCTTAAAACTTTTTGTAAGAAGGGATTTGTATGTGAAGGTGCTAAAGATGGTAAGGCATTAACTTTTTATATAACCAGTGCAGGAATACAGAAATTGAAGGAGGAAAAAGAAAATGAAAAGTAAAATCGGTTTTATAGCAATCGGACAAGCCGGTGGTAATATTGGTCGGTTACTCGAAGAGAAGGGATATAGCGTTCTATTCATCAATACATCGAAAGAGGACTTAGACACTTTAAAAGATGTTAAATTCCGTTATCATATTCCAGATGGTGAAGGCTGCAATAAAGACAGAAACAAAGCAAAACAACTGATCAGTAAACATTATGACAGTGTTAGTAAAGAGATTGAAGAGAAAATCAAAAAAGACATCTTTTTTGTGATTTTCTCAGCTGGTGGCGGTACTGGCTCCGGTGTTGGACCTATGCTGGTTGATTTACTCAATGATGATAATAAAACTGCCGGAGCAATCACCATTTTACCCGGGCAGGCAGAAAGTCTTAAGTCACAGATCAATGCATATGAGTGTTTCTGCGAACTTACCGAAGTTCAAGATATGGCATGTACCTTTATTCTGGATAACGATAAAAATCCGGATAAGTTGAAGCTAAATTCAATTTTTGTGAATATGCTTACCAGATTCCTTGACATACCTGATAAGTATAATTCAGCAAAAGGAAATATAGACAAAGCGGAGGTAGTCGAGTCATTGAGAAGCCGTGGTATGTCCATTTTATCATCCATGGGAGAAAATAACGGAACTACATCTGTGCTAATTTCTTCCTTTAGTAAAAATATTTTTGCACCAATCGAGGATGATAGAGTTATCAAATACATTTCTCTGTCCGGTCCTGATAGTATCAATTTTAGCGAATTGGAAAAGGTGGTTGGTACTCCGATCGATACCTATCGTACATACACTGATCAATCAACAATTTGTATGCTATCTGGCTTAAGTTATCCACAGACGAGACTTAATATTGTGCATAAAAAGGTTATTGATAACAAGGATGTTATCAAAAAGAACATGGTAACACCGGCACAGCAAAAAATGAAAAATGACCTTGATTTCTTAAATGAATTCAATTCTGAAAAGAAAAACACCAAGGCAAACAATGATGTTAAGGGTAATTCGATTAGGAGCAAGATGGATAAATACTTACACTAAGGGGCTGATAACATGGGTGATGTTTCATGGATAAAGATTAAGGTTGACATGTTTGATGATGAGAAAATCAAACTGCTCCAGGCACTGCCAGAAGGTGATTCAATATTGATAATATGGATTAGTCTAATTACACTTGCCGGTAAAAGTAATGCAAAAGGTTATCTTCTGGTTAATGAGGATTTACCATATACTGATGAAATGCTTGCGACAATTTTTCGTAAGCCGATATCAGTTGTACGTCTTGCATTATCAGCTTTTGAGAACTATGGAATGATTGAACGAACATCAGGAGCTATTTATCTTGTAAATTTTGAAAAGCATCAGAATTTAGATAAGCTAAATGATATTAAAGAGTATAACCGGATTAAGAAGAGAGAACAGCGAGATAGGCTAAAACTGTCAATCAATAGTCATGATTTTAGTCAAGGAAATGTCCTTGACATGTCAATGACAAGTCAACCATGTCAAGATACAGAAGAAGATAAAGATATAGATAAAGATATTAATATATCTTCTTCTAACGAAGAAGATTCGCAATCTGACCCAAAAAATGTTACAAAACATGATTGGAACAAGATTAAGGATACATACAACACAATCTGTAAGGACTTGCCTAAAATCAGATGTATTGATGATAAGAGAAAAAGCAAAATAAAAGCTTTAATGAATGCATTTGATAAAGCCAAGATACTTCCATCAACCAGCGTATATCAAAGGTTAGAATATATATTCACACTGGCTGATGAAAGTGACTTTCTTTCAGGTAGGAAGCAGCCTAATGCGTGGTGTGGATTTGATTGGCTTATTAATTCAACCAATTCAATAAAAGTTATCGAAGGCAATTACAAAAACCAATTAGGTTCAAATGAAGGAACCGTTAAAAACAATACAATTATAAAGCCAAATAACAGGTTTAATGATTTTCCCCAGCGTACTTATTCAGTTCAGGATTATGCTGATTTGGAACGGAAACTTGTTAATAAAGGTTTATAGAAAGGAGAACACAGCATGGGTAAAACAAGAAAGTGCAGGCTTGATGAGAATGAGATTGCTGTTCATGACATGGCAGTAAAGCTTAGAAAAAAGACTGATGTACAGTTGGTAGAGGCTTTTCAACAAATATATGACCAAGGTTATCAGAATGGAATTGATCAGTGGAATAACATTTCCAAAGATCAGATTTTTGTTAATGACGACGCTAGAAGAAAGTTCCTTGCGCTGGTTCAAATTACTCCAGGTATTGGAAAAGCAATATATGATAAGATTGTAAAAATCGTTATTCAACAAACCAATAAGGAGGAGCAGTAGATGATAGCTACAGAAGAAAAAGGCATGGTTAATGTCGGAAATGTTAATGTAGATAATGCAATCAGTGTATCAAAGGAGATTGCACCATCTGTTAAAATTGCATCGGTAAATGGTAATACAGTTCCGTTGTTCCCTACAAAGAATGGATATGAGTATTTCGTACTAAAGACACCGAAAATGTTAATATAAATTTTTCTAAAGAGAAGGTAAAAAATGCTTGATTTTGGATATTACAATTTGGATTGTATGAAAGGAATGCAAGAATTTCCAGACAATTATTTTGACCTTGCAATTGTTGATCCTCCTTATGGCATTGGAGAAAGTGGTCATAAAAATGATACAAGGACTAAAAAGACGGTAGCTAAAACTTATAAATCGTTCTATGGAAACGATAAAGAACCTCCTTCAGAAGAGTATTTTAAGGAATTATTTAGAGTTTCAAAAAATCAAATTATCTGGGGAGCAAATCATTTCATAAGCCGGATGCCGTATGACAGCCATTGTTGGTTGGTTTGGGATAAAGTTAATGGAAACACCGATTATGCTGATTGCGAACTAGCATGGACAAGCTTTCATACAGCAGTGAGAATGGTTCGATTTATGTGGAGAGGCATGATGCAAGGCAAATCTATAAAAGATGGTTTCATTATGCAGGGTGATAAATCAAAGAATGAATTTCGTATACACCCTACTCAAAAACCGGTTGCTGTTTACGAGTGGATACTTAATACATATGCAAAAGTCGGATATTCAATTCTAGATACGCATGTAGGTAGTGCTTCAAGTTTAATAGCGTGTCATAACCTTGGATTTGATTATGTTGGTTTTGAAATTGATGAGTATTATTATGAACTATCTCAAAAAAGGTTAGAAGCTACAAAGGCTCAATATGACATGTTTTCTCATGGAGTAAAACGTATTTAAAAAACTAAACAAGAATAAGATTGGAAACGCAATAAGCGATTCAATAATAACTAAGGAAGGAGCAAATGAAATGAGTAATTCATCAACAAAACTTGACTTGAATAAGTTTGCCGGAGGAGTACTGCAGGAGAAGTTTGACAGAGCATTGAAGGAAGTAATACAGAATTTGCAGGATCCGAATACAAGCTTTAAGAACAAAAGAGGTATAACTATCTCAATTGGATTTACCCAAAACGAGCAGAGGGATGATGCAAAGATAACTATATCTGTAACATCAAAAATTTCTCCTGTACTTCCAATTGAGACAGCATTGTACATGGGCAAGGATTTGGATACAGGAGAGATTGAAATTCGTGAATATGGAAAGCAGGTTGCCGGACAGATGAATTTCACGGATATAAGGATGGAACATCAGGAGCTAGAGACTTCAGCAGATACTACTGGAAAAGTCCGTAATCTGAGGGAAGCAAAATAAGAAGGGAGATACTCAAATTATGATTAAAGAAGCACTTGAATATGTAATAGGCTTAAAACAGCCGAGAACGGAAGTAATTCATGGGGAAACCTACTGCAGCAGGAAAGATGATCTGTACCGGGTTGATGTAGAACTCCGGGCAACACCAATTGAAATGTCAACTCTAACAAGCTTAATCGACTACATAAAGTCTGATCTTGATAGATTATCCGGGAAAATAGGCAAACTGATTGTTCATGTTGTTTCTCCTACCGAGGTTAGTCTTTTATCTGAGCTTGATGTGGATAGGAAGAGAGAAAACCTGATTAAGGTTAACGCCAATCTTCCTAAAATACGGTTTAATGAGTTCATTGATCAGGAGAATTTCATCATCATGATGCAATCTATGTTTGAAAAAAATGAAGACAGAGGAATCGTGCTACAAGTTGCTGGTAACGTTGAGGATGGAACCGTAGCAAATTATAAGGATGATGGAGTTACACAGAAGGCAACAATTAGAACAGGCCTTGCGAATAAGGATGATGTTGTTGTTCCAAATCCGGTAAATCTAATGCCTTACAGAACATTTCATGAAATCCAACAGCCTGAATGCAGCTTTGTATTCAGAATGACTAACGGAGCAAGAGGAGTACAGTGTGCTTTATTTGAAGCTGATGGCGGAGCATGGAAAAATGAAACCATGGATCAGATAGCATGTTATTTGAAAAACGAACTGAAAGAAATAAATCAGGTTATGGTTATTTCTTAAAATTTTAAATGCCTAGGGATTTATATCAAACGATTTTTGCTTTGGTTAACATATCACAATGTAAAATCCTTATCCAATCCGGCGGAAGATTTTCCGCCGGATATAAATATAATCTATTCCCCCTGATTTATTGTTACTCATATGATAAAAATTTAATGCACTACTAGATAAATCATTAAAATTAATAATAAGTTCGGAGGAGTAAGTCATGAAGAAAGAAATAATAAAAGCAACTGCGGTAACACTAATATGTTGCTGTGAAGAAGTTTCCAAAGGGAATAAAGGTATACTGTCATTTGTTTTAACTTTTGCCTGTATATTCTGTAGATCTGTTATCTTCGGTGATGGCAATAATAAACATGAAAAATCATAAATTACGGAGGCATTATGAAAACTCAAGAGGAAATAGAAAAAGAACTGGTATACCAGGAGAATATGTTAAAAAAATATCCAATAGGTTCAACAAAGTATTTGGAAATTAAGAATATAATCAATACACTGGAGTGGGTTTTAAAATGCAGATAAAAGGATGGTTTAACATAGGTAAGGAGTTAAATAATAATAACGATAAAAGTAATAAAGCATAAAAAGAGAGGGCTCGAAAGCCCTCCCCCTTAATACTAACTCAACGTAGTAATTGTAACATATTAACTATGCTACATCAAGGGGGTTTATGATATTGGATACTAATTTATATCAAAACGGTAAAGTATTCAAAGAAATAGATTTTCAGATCATGATTCGTAAGGAGCAAATTAAGGTACATAGACAATCAATCAGGAAAGCATATAAATTAGCTGGTACTGATGGACCAAGTGGAACTAATAACATGGGTATTGATTATACCAGAGTGACATCCAATACACCGGCAGCTCATATTGGCCTTGATGATGCAATAAGGTTAGCAGATCGAGATTATAAGAGAATAAAGATGATCGAATGTGAAATTGTTCAGTTACGATTAAAGAAAAGAAATTTATTGAAGATACTTAAGTCACTTACAGGAATTGAAGAACAGATATTTTATTACAGAGTGATCATGGATAAAACGCAGGAAGAAGCTGCAGAGGAGATTGGATTTTCAACGAGACATCTGCAAAGGATAGAAAAACAGATGAAAGATGCATCGGTATTATTTGATTAATACAATCATCAACACTTATACAGTTATTATTTATGTGAAGATGTTGAGATTATTAAGTGAATTAAGATTTAGTGGAGGTAAATAAGATGAATAAACAACTAATGGTATGTACCTGTGGTAACTCAAAAAATGAAATTTATATAGAGTTCAAAGGGTTGAAAATGCAAAGGATTTTTGTCCATTGTCCTAAATGCGGAAAAGAAAGTTTAGTTGCACATTTAGAGGAAAAAGTTTAGATGATGTATCGGGTGCTGAGGCAAACTGAAGATTAACAATCCATCCGGTAAGTCCAGTATAGCTGAAGGAGGAAATATGGTAGTAATAAAAGGTTTTGAAATGCCTGAATCGTGTTTGAAATGTAATTTTTTGATTAAGGATTTTGAGTATCCAACGTGCAAAATACATAAAACCCTAGGAGGGAACTACAACACAACGTGGGAGCATCTTGGCGAAAGAGCTGGCTGGTGTCCTCTTGAAGAAGTAAAAGAACAGACAATGAAGGACGTTGTATATGGGTTTGCTAATTTAACAGACGGGGAACAGAGAGATGTATTTAAGGGCATAGCTAGTATAGCACAGAGAAATCCATTGATTAGCTGATAAGCGGAAAGGAATTAATAATGAGTAAAGTTGAAACCAGAGAAATAATGATTAATCGTAATGGTAAACCATTATTTGCAGTGCGAATAGATAATGGTGAATCTAATGATGCAAATTATGTTTATGTAGAGAACGGAGATGTAAAATTTAATTCTTCATGGATGAGCAATATAGTTCCGTATTCCTTAGGTAATGAAAGTCACAGATTAGCAAAAGAAATATTTACCATAGGTTTACAGGCAGCTATCAAAACTAAAGTTTATGAGCTCAAGCAGATAGAGTCCATACTGACTGATATTCATTTAGGAGACTGCCTCGGAAATGTGTTGATTGACAATACAAAACTGTTACTAGAAGTTAATGAAAACATTAATAAAAAAACTCAGGTAATAATTGATGTTTCTGAAAATCAAATTAAAAAAGTCAATGAAGTAGTCAATGAAGTTGGTGTAAGACAAATAACTAAGGAAGAAGTAAAGGACGTTGTTGAAAGTGCAATAGTAGAAACTGTAAGGCCAATTGCTGTAAAGAAAAAACCAAAATAACTGAGGTTAGCCAAGTGCAACTGAAAGGAAAACGTATGAGCAATCCATTCAAAACAATGAAATATTTAGAGGAAAAATTCAATTATAAATTGTCACTAAAAGAGAAATTGATACTACTTAAGGACTGGATTAAGGCGACTATTTTATAGGAGAAAGGATAATATATGAAAAGAGCAAAAATCAAAAGATGTAAATTAGGTGTAATCGGAAAAAGATATCATGACATTACATACGGATTTTTTACGGTAAAAAAAGCATGGAATATTACAACACATTGTGACAATGCAATAAACCTGGATGGAACACATATTTTCAAGAGTGTTAATTTGCTTATTGTGACAGATGATGGAGTTAAGTACATCCTTCCATCATATAGATTAAGCGACTCTATGAAACAGGAGTATCCAAGGAAAAATAAATGATTTTGGTTAGGATGTAGGAGCGACTGGTTATATCGGCTCTTGCATTACCTTAAGAAAGCGAGGTATATATGGCAGCAACAATAGAGCGGTCATTATATGTCGGGATATTGAAATCACGATATGACATATTTGACGATGTTATTATTACTTTGGATAATGGCCAGGCACTTAAAGGTACAATACTTAATCTTAGTGAGGATGAAGTATACTTAAATACAGATAGAGGAGATTATATTATCAATGTTAATACGATTGACGATTGTGAAGATGCTCCTGATCGGAAAGGAAGATAACTATGAATATAAAACCTAATGATTTAGTATTACACAAACCATCTGGAGAAGAATGGATAGTATGTGGAGTAAATTATGATCAAGGCAAGTTAATCCCTTGTGGATATCCGTTCCCTTCCAGAGCCGATATTTCGGACTGTGAACTAATTGAAAGCAGATATAATAATTATCCTCAATCAGAAGAACAAATAAAAGCATTAAAACAATATGGATGCACAAGTTTTATAGATGTTAAATCTGCCATGTATCATGGATTAATTTAATTTATCTGGAAGGGAGATAAAGTCTTATGCAAAGATTAGTTTTATGATGGCAAATGTATTTTACGATTGGTTAACTAAACTGTAATTTAAATATTGTTAGATAATATTGGATTTTATAATTAAAAGGATATATAATGTAGAAAAGGAGTGATTATATGGTTTATACAGAAAGTATATATTTTTTGATAATATTCACATTACCAGCTGCGATACATCTTATATACCATGCGTATGTAAGATTTTCTCCAAGAATTCAAAAGGATAAAACAATTGAATTAGCTGAGTGTATTATATTCTGTATATCTGTATTTGTTATTAGTGTTTTATTCTTTGGTAGCAAAATGAAAGAATTTGCAGAATATTTATTATTATCAAGTAAAGAGAAAGAAACCTACATAACAAGTAATCCAAATTTTAATTACTTAGGTTTTATAGTACAGTATACTTGTGTTACAATTGTTGTAAGTATAGTAGTGATTATAATATGGTATGGGATAATTAAAAGATTATTTCATAAAGTTATTAACATTGTTAATAAAGTATGTAAGAAAGCGAATGAGTTAAAATTTCAAGATATATGGCGCAATTTATTTGAAACAGATGATTTAATACAAAGATTTAAATGCTGCATAGTTATTGAAAAATCAGGGAATATGGTTTCGGCTGGTTTATTACATTCATATCAACCTCCACATTTAGACGGTAAGGAAGTATTACTATATCATACAGAGCAGATCAAGGAGGTTTTAAAAGAAGATGCTACTAAACCTCCTAATGATCGGATTTTTTATCCTGCTCTGTATGAATATTATGATGTAAATACGGATGTTTTGTTAAAGTTTTATAAAATTGATAAACTAATGAAAATATGGTATCCATAAATATAATCATAATATTTCATGTTTCATTTTTTTGGTGTTGGAGGCGGTAGCGGATTAGGATTAGAGCGCCCACCAGAACTTCCTCCAAAATTAGGATTTGGAGCTGGTAAAGGATTGGGATTAGTTCTTCCGCCAGACCCACGTGTTTGGTTATTAGCCATGATAACCATCCTCTCTTTAGTTTGTTTCACCATTATTTTACACTATTAGAAATAAATATCAATAGTTTTACAAAAAATAGGCATCTAATATAGGTGCTTATTTTTTTGTAAGTATTTATCTACCCCGAAAGAAAAAAAATAAAAATATACGCATAAAATACGTATAAAAAGTATTGACAAATACGCATTAAAGGCGTATAATATACGTATAAGGAGGGAACAATAGATGAAAAGAAAAGACCTGATAAAACTACTTGAAAAGAATGGTTGGTACTTAAAAAGAAATGGTGGAAACCACGATATATACACCAACGGAATTAAATCAGAACCAATACCAAGACATTCAGAAATAAATGAAATACTAGCAAAAGAAATCATCAGAAAGCATGGGCTGTAAAGCCCTTGCTTATGATGGAGGTTTCAAATATAAACACAATCATCTATTGTTCCCATTAAGGAGGATTATTATGAAAGAAGCGTATCCAGTTATATTGTCTAAAACTAAAGATGGTTATTTTGTTTCTATACCTGATTTTGATATTGCCACACAAGGGAAAGATATACCAGATGCTATTTATATGGCACGTGATGCAATAGGTTTAATGGGTATTGATATGGAGGATGAGGGAAAGGAATTACCTAAACCGGAATCAGTACTAATTGAAAAAAAAGATGGAGATATCATTACTTTAGTTGATGTAGATTTTTCCGAGTATAGAAAAAGAGTGGATAACAGAGCCGTTAAGAAAAACTGTACAATACCATACTGGCTGAATGAAGAAGCTGAAAAAGCAGGAATAAACTTTTCAAAGGTTCTACAGGATGCATTAATTAATTTAATAAGCAAAGTATAATAATAAAATCAAATAAAACCACAAAAGAATATTTATTAAATAGTCAATTTTTTTGTTAAAAAATTTTTCTTATTTTTCATTGGTATAAAATATAAAAAAATAAGTAAAATCAATGGTTTCAACATTTTTGAAATGTCGTATTTTATGTCGTGTTTTATGTCGTGTTTTTGTCGTGTTCACTATGTTATAATCAGTATTAGTAAAAATTATATTTGCAGGGCAGCAATTCATCCTATGGTTTGGATTGTTGCCCTGCTTTTGTTATGCCGAGGCGGTGATGTGATGAATACTGTGGAACCTATAAGGGATAAAAACTTAATATCTGATATTGCAGATTACCTGAGGGAAAAGAATGATCGTGATTATGTAATGTTCATGTTCGGAATATATTCCGGATTACGGATATCTGACATCCTTAAATTTAGAGTTAGGGATATTAAAGATAAAAGCTATATAGCTATGAGAGAACAAAAAACAAGGAAAGAAAAAAGGTTTCCTATCAATGATGAATTGAAACCTATCCTTAAGGAATATATAGCTGGTAAGAAAGACTATGAATATCTGTTTAAATCCAGAAAAGGGAAGAATGAAGCAATTACAAGACAGCAAGCATATAACGTACTGGCAGATGCCGCCGATACATTTGGCTTATATGCAATCGGTACTCATACGTTAAGGAAAACCTTTGGATATCACATGTATCAGCAGACACATGATGCAGTGACGATCAAAGAGATATTAAACCATAGTGATATTTCAGTTACTTTGAGGTATATCGGAATAAATCAGGATATAAAAGATTCGACTATTAAGAAGTTGAGTTTTAAGTAAACTTACCTTTCAAATTGATAGGTTGCATTTTTTTTAAGCCTTCATATTTGACATATTAAGTTGATGTCAAATTACATATAGTAAAATTTTTGGCATTATATAGAAGAAATTATTAAAAAGGAATTTTACACAATTACTAGATATGACAAATTCAATAATTCATTAAGTTGTCTGACAACTTGAATTTAGATAGTGAAAACAGCATTGAATAACCTAAAAATCAAGAGTATTTAAGAGACATAAAAACGCTCACTAATGCTTTATATTGTATAAAAATTTGTGATAATAAATTAATTGTATATAAACAAAAAAAGGAAGACATAGGAGCTGATAACAATTGATATATCGTAAGTGCACAGTATGTGGTAATAAGGTAGAGCAGTACACCCAATGTGTATGTGAGAGAAAGAAGCGCCTTGATAACTATAAGGACTATCAGCAACGCAGGTTACAGGATGAAGCAGAGAAGGAACGAGTAGCATTCTATCAATCAGACGAATGGGAACAATGCAAAAAATCAGTTGCAAGGCATCAATACAACCTAGACTTGCTAGAATGGAGTAGTGGAAGAGTAGTGCAGTCCGAGCTGTATCACCATGTGATAGAGGTGAGAGACAGTAAGGATAGCATGATAGATATATATAATATAATAGGATTAACAAATGGTAACCATAATAAGGTTCACGCAATTATGAAGCAGGGTCCGAAAAAAAGGAAACAAATACAGGACATGCTAATGGATATAATTGATAGGTTTGAAAAGGAATATTACTATGAATAGCAATACCGGGGGAGGGGCAAAAGTTTTTATATAAATGCTGAACATCGACTGTGCTTCACCAATCGTAAATATTCCCATTTTCAAAAGTACGACATATAAAGAAAAGGTGGTGATAGGATGTCAAATATAAAGCCTGCAGAATTTAGAACAGGACATACCAGCAATGAAGAGATTAAGAATAGGAAAGATACAGAGAACAAGTTAAAAGGTAATAAAAAAATCAGTCCCAAACCACCAGTGGATCTAAGTGATAACGGAAAAAGAATTTATAAGGAAATTATTAAGCTTCTTCCAAAAGGATTTTTGAGTAGTGCTGATACGTATACGGTAAGAATAGTAGCCGAATCACTTGATTGTATGAAAACAAGTTCAAGCGTGATACATAAAAAAGGTCTTTTCACTGATGATGGAAAAGAAAATGAAGCATCTAAAGCCTACGAAAGATATTCTAAGATATATGATAAGTTTTCCGCTAAAATCGGTTTAAGTCCAAAGGATCGTGCAGCACTTGCTTCAATCATAGTAGCCGACAGAGAAAATAGAGATGATGAATTGCTAAAAGTATTAAGGGGCGATGATGATTAATGGTTCTATTGGAAAAGGCTCTTAAATATTGCAATGATGTAGCAAGCGGGGAAGAAATAACAACCGATGAAGTTAAGCAGCAATGTAAGATTTTCATGGATGATTACAATACCAATCAATACCTAGATGATTTTGAGTTTTGTTTTAGTGAAAAAAAGTTAAAGGTAGTAGATAACATCTTGAAACTTTTGAATTACGCTACCGGATTTGTAGCAGGTCAATGCGTATTAAATGGATTGGCAGGCTTTCAGGCATTATTCTTATGCGCATTATTTGGATGGAGATACAAAAAAGATATAGGTAAATTTAGATACAGAGATATCAACCTTTTTATTCCGAGAAAGAATGCAAAGACGTTCTTAGTAGCGGTAATATTTATTATCATGATGTTGACCGAACAGAATATGAGCGAGTTTTATTCAATCTGTATTGATAGGGATTTGGCAAAGGAATTACGAAAAGCAATAGCACAAATTATTGAAGCTAGTCCACTAATCAGTAAACACTTCTTTGTATCGGCTTCGGATATAGGAAAGATTAAATGTAAGATAACAAATAGTTTTTATCTTCCTAGGACAAGTAAAGCAAATAAGAATAATTCCATCCGTCCAGCCTGTGTTTGTTGCGATGAAGTCGGAGCATTTACCAAAAACGATAATATACAAGCTATGAGAAAAGGTCAATTATCGGTAAAAAATCCAATCATGGTAAGAACAACAACGGCTTATGCAGAATCGGACTCTATCATGATTGAAGAATTGGTATATGAGCGTGCAGTTTTGGAGGGTACTGTAACTAATCAAAGAGTGTTTTCGTTTATTTATTATTGTAACAGGGATGAAGTTTGGACTGATCATGGACTATACAAAGCAAATCCACTTAGAGTGGAGGAAAATTACAAAGAAATACGAGAGGATAGAGAAACCGCTAAGATAAAAATATCAGAGCAGGAAGAACTATTCACCAAAAATTATAATATTTTCCTTGAAACCAATGAACTTAACAAATATGTTGATATCAAGTATTGGCATAAATGTGTAGCTGATAAAATCGATCTCGAAGGCGAGGAAGTAATTGTTGGAATAGATTTATCTGTTACTACTGACTTAACAGCTGTAGGAATTACCTGTAAGAAAAAAGACGGTAAAATATATTGTATATCACATGGTTTTTTGCCTGAGGAATCGCTTGCAACCAGAAGAGAAGATATAGATTATCGAGCATATGAGAAACTAGGCTATTGCGATATACATCCAGGCATGACGGTTGATTATGAAAAAGTTGAGGAATATGTTCGGAGCATCGAAGAAATTTATAACTGCAGAATTAAAACTATTGTAACCGATCCGATGAACGCCAAAGAAATGATGGGTAGACTAGGCAATGATTATGAAGTGGTACTATTAAAACAAACATATACCAATTTATCTCCTGCAACAAAAGAGTTCCGTAAGAAAATATATGACGGTGAAGTTATTCACGAAAAAAATGAACTCCTAGATTGGAATATGAGAAATGCTACCACGAGCAAAGGTAAGGCTGATGATGAGATGTTGAACAAGGAAAATAAAAATAAACAGCGTATCGATATGGTAGTAGTTTTAGTATTTGGTTATACAGAATTAATTGATACCGGTAACAATTATAACGCAATAGATATTCTTGATACTATGGATTGGTAAGGGGTGATTAAAATTAGATCAAATAGAAAATTAAAGAAAGTATTCTCGTGGAAATTATTCAAAGCAGATTTGCTGACGGTGATTTCTTTTTTTATTATCTTCTTTACCACTTACACGCTCAACAAATATGTTGCCATGTACCTATTGGCGATATTTTTGTTAATAATAAGTTACTTCATTGCAAAAAAAGAATAGAAAGAGTGAGGAAAGTAAAATGTTCACAATGAAAAATTTAGAAAACGTATTCGAAGCAGCAGAAAAGAATAAGAACAAGTACATCGCAGTAAAGATTGAAGCAAAAGGTTCAGAGAAACCAGAAATTATCATCAACCCCTCCGAGAACTTTAAGTCAAAGCTAGCTTATTATCAGAATGCTTATGATGAAAATCTCTCCTTGAAAGCAGCCAAAGGAATTAAAATTGTCAGTGTCACAGCAGGAAATGATTTTGCATGGTTAGAATTAGCATTGACCTGAACATGTTCAAGTATTGCGAAAGGAGGTTCATAAATGTTTTGGGACAAGATAGAAAAGCGAGAAAAGGAAACAACTGTTAATGACTGGCCAGTTATATACAGTTTTGAAAATGGTTATGACAATGCAGTTGGTAAAAACAGCGGATTAAATGAAAGCACGTATTTTAGTTGTTTGAAAATAATCGCTGAGAGCATTGCGAAGTGTCCTTTTCAGATAAAGCAAGAAACTGACAAAGGCGATGTTGTTTCCCATGACCATTATTTATCAGACTTGTTAAGACTGAGACCTAACCCAAGCATGAGTGCAATTGATGTATTTAAAACACTTGTAACACTTTCAAAACATTATGGGATAGCCGGATTATATATCGACAGAGTAGGCAGCAAAGTAAAAGCACTATATCCTGTGAAAATAACAGGTATCACAGTTGATGATGCTGGACTGATTAAATCCACGAAGGGTAATAAAGTTCTATATGATTACCAAGGTGTCAACGGGGAATATGGAAGTTGTCTTGAGAACAATATCATTGTATTAAGAGATTTTACGCTTGACGGGATAAACCCAAAAGCCACTCGTAATATATTAAGTGAATCACTTGATACAAGTATCAAAAGCCAAGGGTACCTAAATAAACTATTCCAGAATGGCCTTACCAATAAAATTGTTGTACAACTTACCTCTGACTTGAAAGAAGAAGGAGAGTTAAAAAAGGTACAGGAAAAGTTCGGAAGGATTTACAGTAATAATAATAGAATATTCACAGTTCCAGCTGGATACAACGTATCAAGTCTTAATCTTTCCTTAACCGATGCACAATTTGCAGAGTTAAGACTGATGTCTAAGAAAGACATAGCAGGTTCCATGGGTGTTCCTCTTTCAAAATTAGGGGAAGTAATTGAAAATGCAAAGTCTGATGAACAGGACAACATTTCATTTTTAACGGATACCCTCCAAGTTATCTTCACACAAATAGAGCAAGAATCTGATTGGAAGCTATTAAGCACAATCGACAGAAAAAAAGGTCTTAAAGTTAGAGCCAATACAAACGTTATGCTAAGGCTTGATGCAAAAACACAAGCTGAAGTAGTTACAGCATACACTAAGAACGGTGTTTACAGCCTTAATAAAGCGAAAGAGATTGTAGGTGTAGAGAAACTTGACAAAGATGTTACGACATTCCCAAGTGGTCAGGTGACACTTGAACAGATGATGAATAATGACGTTTCATATGCACATGAGACTAAAAATGTAGTGGCTGATAATGAAGATAAGCAGATAACAAAGACTACAAAAGATACAGTTGTCAATATAGAAACAGAAGGTACGGTGTCAAGCATTAGTTTAAATGGTGCTCAGATACAAAGCCTATTACAAATAGTTACTGCAGTAGTAGCAAACCAACTGCAATATGAATCAGCTATCGTATTAATAACATCGGCGTTTCCATTCGATGAAGAAGTTGCAAAGCAGATACTAGGAAACCCAAAGGTTCTTGATGTAGAACCTAAGAAAGCAGGTGATAATATTGCCACTGACATTAGCTGATGCAATAAGTTATGTGAGGGAAGATATCAATGATGAAGATGCGTGCAAAAAAATCACCGAACTCATGGAAACCTCACAAATTTATATTGAGTCCTGCGTAGGAACAGCATATCAAACAGATGAAAAAGCGGTTAAATTGGCTATATTACTGCAAAAGAAATTAATTTCAGATATGTATGACCAAAGAAGTACTGAAATTCCAAATAATACAAAGCAAGATAAGGTCGCTCAAAGTATTTTAGATAAGTTATCTAATTATACAACAGTATAGAAAGGTGGTGAGAAGATGCAAATAGAAATCAGGAGTGAAAGCGTGCTGATCAAGGGGTATGTGAATGCAGTAGAGAGAGATAGTCGTAAAATATCATCCCCGAAAGGTGAATTTGTCGAACAAATCCGAAGCGGTACATGGAAAAATGCAATCGAAAAAAGAGAAGATATTCCGGCGCTTGTCAATCATGACTGGAATAGAAAAATAGGCTCCACGAAAGACAATCTTTTACTACGAGAGGATAACATCGGATTATATGCAGAATTAAGAGCAACTGATCCGGACATAATTGAAAAGGCTAAATCAAAAAAATTAGTCGGTTGGTCCTTTAGATTTATTAAAGATAAGGAGTCATGGGGCAAAACTGATGACGGTATCGAAAGACGGTACCTGGATGAAATTGATTTGCTGGAAGTATCAGTTTTAGATGATACAAAAACCCCTGCGTATTACGGTACATCGGTAGAAGCCAGAGACAATGAAGAAGTCAACATTGAACAAAGATTTCTTCGTGATGTTATAGAGTATATCGGTGTTGAAGGTAAGAACGAAGACGAAATGCGGAAGAATTTAGAAAAGAAACTTAAATTATTAAAATTGGAGCTTGAGATATAGCTCTATTTTTATACAAAAAATGAGAAGGAATGGTGAACCCATGAAAACATTAAAAGAATTATTAGCGTTATTGGATGCAAAGAAGGCTGAGATCAGAAGCTTCCTTGATGCAAGCGAAGCAGATAAGGCAGAAAAAGCAGTTGCAGAGAAGAGAGACCTTGAAAAATTAATCAAGGTAGCAGAGGAACTTGAGGAATCTGAAAAAAGAGACCTTGAAAACCAAAAGAAAGCCAGTGGTAAAACAGTTGCAGTAGTAAGCGAGTTTAGATCAATTGTAAAAACCGTTATGGGTGCTGAAGTTACTCAAGAAGAAAGAGCAGCGGTAACAACATCCGACAACGCAGCAGTACTTCCAAATCAGTTTGTAAATAATATAATTGAGATTCAAAAAGGGTTTGGATCTTTAAAAGATTTATGCGATATCATTCCGGTTTTTAAAAACGAAGGTACAATTCCGGTTGTGGATTTAGACCAGAATGATATGCTTGATGTTTTAGAGGGAGCAGACATCGTAGATGGAACCCTTGTTACAACAGATGTTCCATTCACAGTATCCAAGGTTGGTCTGATTCAGACATTGACATCCGAGCTTATAGACGATGCAGAGGTTGAGATTGAGAGTCTGGTAAATAAAAACTTTGCCAACATCGCTACCGCTAAGGAAAATGCAAAAATCCTTACAGTTGTAAAAGCAAATGCAGTAGCATATCCAGGAACGGCAGGAGATTATGATGATATTGAAACTGCAATTGACACCTCGTTGCCATCTGTTAAGGCAGGATTAGTAACTTTAACAAATGTTACAACGTATGCCTACTTAAAGAATAAGAAAGATGGTCAAAAGAGACCATTAAACCTTATTACCGAAGTTAACGGGGTTGAATACTTCCACGGCAAACCGATCAGAGTGGTTGAAGATACTTTACTTCCAGTAGTTACGGCAGAGAAAACACATATTGCCTACATTGCAAACACCAAGGAAGCTGTAAAATTCCCGCTTAGAAAAGGCATTACAGTTGCTAGAAGCACTGAGGCAGGATTTAGTTCTGATACCGTTAAAATTCGTATTTTGGAACGTTTCGGAGTTGTTAAGGGTTCCGTTCGCAGCTTAAAGAGAATCGAATGGTAAGATCAGATATCAAGGGGGCTTAAATGCTCCCTTGATTTACCGAAACGAGGTATAGAATGATTATAAACCCAGGTGAATTAAAAGAGAAAATATCAGTTCTTGAATTTGTGAAAGACGGAGATACCTATACTTGGGAACAAATTTCTTTACTATGCGCTAAAA
Organism: Bacillota bacterium; assembly: GCA_023412275.1. Classification (GTDB taxonomy): domain Bacteria; phylum Bacillota; class Clostridia; order Acetivibrionales; family DSM-1351; genus Ruminiclostridium. The sequence continues at coordinate 4,054 of JAEYNY010000058.1, read as the reverse complement.
CTGAACAGCTAAGCGGTAGTAATTTGTTTTCACAGATTGGTATTGGAGCAAAATCTATTAAATTTACGATACGCAAGAAAAGCAGCCTTACATTACATAATGCATTTAAGTGGCAAAGAAAGCACTATTTTTTAACCAATATTGCAGAAATTGACCGCACGTATCATGAGATTACAGCTGCCCTGGTGGAGCCAAAATCTTGCTCACTTTCAAGAACAGCTAAACCGGTAAAGAATACACTTAACAGACCTATTTACGGTAATCCTGTTATTATGACCTTCCAAGGCTGCTTAGTTGAAAAATACATGGGGCATACCCAAGGTGATCCTGTGGCCTACACAGAACGCAGATATGTACTTATAACACCGAAATTAATAGAACTTTATTCAGGTGAGCTTGTAACGATTGGCAATGATGTTTATACAGTGTTAATCCCTCATATACTGGATGACTACAAAAACGAGTATGAAATTGTGGTTAAGGAGGATGTATAATGCAGAGTGTTGACTTAACAGCGCTTGAAAGATTGGACAAAGACCTACAGGAATTGTTTGACGAACTGCCAGATCGACGGAGGCAACTACATGAAAAAATTGCTAAAGATATTAAGGATGAAGTCGATATACAGATTGCTCTATCCGGTCTTAATGACAGTTCAGGGAACATAAAAGCGTGGCAAGAACCTCATGTCGGATCTTGGGGAGGTTATGCAGCTGTAAGGGCTTCCGATGCCAGTACGGGAGACAGAAGTCCAGGAGCAATAACAAATTACCTTGAAAATGGTCATAAAATCCGTGAACCATCTGAAAACAGTAAAAAGTATCGACCGCGTATAAAAACATCATATGTTTGTGGATACCACTTTTATCAATCTGCAAGATATAATGTTGAATGGAGAGCTATAGCTGCAGCTGAAGAATATGTTAATGATATTACTCGAAAACTTCTGGAGGTGTGATGTATGGTGAAACAGAATGAAATATTATTAGCTATCAACCTCCTTCTGGTTGCGGCTTATCCTGAGTATACGGTTTATATTCAGGAATGTCCTAAAAATTTTGACAGACCGTCATTTAAAATTGAAAATGTACGGATAAGCCAAATCGATGTGTGCAGATCTACAGTAGAGAAAACTGTTTATTACACGATTACATGCTTTGCGACAACAGACGATTATTACAGAACCAATCCGGAGGAACTTACGGATTTGCAGGACACTATTTTACAGAAGTTTCTACCCGGATATGTTACAGTCGGAGATAGGGCAATAAAAGTCAAAGGCAGCACAGGCGGGACAGATACAGACAGAGCTTATATAGATTTACAATTTGAATATTTTGATAACCGGACCGATGAAGTGGATCAGACTCCACTAATCACATCGGTCACAACAAATATAATGGAGGGATAAAATGAAACTGCCTAATATTAATATTGCTTTTACAACACAGGCTACAAGTGCAATTACACGCTCCCAGAAAGGTGTTGTTGCATTAATTTTGCGGGATGCTAACGCAAACGGAGGGCATATTTTGACCAGTCCTGCGCAAATACCTTCCACGATAGGGACAGAGAACAAGGACTACATAACCAGGGCATTTTTAGGGTATGTTAATCCTCCTCGAAAGGTAATCGTATATATTTTACCAGAGGATGCAGCGAACTTGACAGAAGCACTAACATATTTCAAAACACAGACCTTTGATTATCTAGCTGGACCTCCTGATATAATAGCTGCGGAATGTACTGCAGTTGTTGACTGGATCAAAAATCAGCGTGAAGCTGGTTTTACTCCGAAGGCGGTATTACCGAATACGGCAGCTGACAATGAAGCTATTATTAACTTTACAACGAGTGGAATAATGGTGGGTAACACAGAGTTTACGACAGCTGAATACTGTTCAAGAATCGCTGGTATTATTGCCGGTACGCCAATGACCATTTCCTGTACCTACGCACCACTTACTGAGGTATCCGATGTTAGTAGGCTTGCGAAGAACGATATGGATAATGCAATCAATCGTGGTGAATTTATCATTTTCTATGACGGTGAAAAAGTTAAGGTGGGGCGAGGCATCAACTCCCTACAGACAACTTCACCGACTAAGGGAGAAGTATTTAAGAAGATTAAAATTGTTGAAGCTGTTGATTTAATTAGAAAAGATATCAGGGAAACAGCAGAGGACTCTTATATCGGAAAATACACCAATAGTTACGACAACAAATGCCTTCTTATTTCTGCAATAAAAGGTTATTTCACTGGTTTGGAAAACGACGGAATTCTTGATCGCGGGACAAGTATAGTTGAGATCGATGTTGATACTCAGGAAGAGTATTTACTTACCTCAGGTAAAGACACAACAAAAATGTCTGAACAGGAAATAAAGAGCGCTGCGACTGGTGATCAGGTATTCCTTAAGGCAAAGATAACAATCCTTGACGCAATCGAGGATATTGATCTGAATATTACGATTTAAGGAGGAGTAAATATGTTTGGAAACAGAATAATGAGCGGTACCTGGGGCGAGGTATGGCTTGATGGTGATTATGTGGCTGAATGCTACGGAATGCAGGCAAAGATGTCTATGACTAAAGAGGATGTAAACATCTGTGGTCAAATGGCAGTAGACAAAAAAGTCACTGGCATTTCCTATACTGGTTCATTAAAAATGCATAAGGTGAACAGTCGCATGGCGCTTTCTATTGGTGATAAAATTAAAAAAGGCATAGACCCAAGGTTTACTGTTATATCAAAGCTGGCTGATCCGGATGCATATGGAGCGGAACGAGTGGCTCTACGCAATGTTTCTTTCGATGATGTCACTTTGGCGGACTGGGAAGTTGCTAAGAAAGGCAGTATTGAGGCGCCATTTACATTTACTGACCACGAATTCCTTGATAAGGTGGAGGCGTAATATATGGATGCATTATCATTATTGCTAAGAGCAAATATACCGGATATTCCGGAGAAGGAATTCAAACTTAAAAGGCTCTCTGCTATTTGTGGAGAGCCTGTTGTATTTAAACTGAAAGGTTTGCCATATAACCGGGCTGCTGATTTGATGAAAGATCAAAGAGATGATCTGAATGTTCACATTGTACTGGCCGGAGTCGTGGAACCGGATCTGAAAGATGCTGGGCTGCTAGCAAAATACAATGTAGTAACACCTGCAGAGCTTATCAAAAAGATGCTTCTTCCGGGTGAAATTGAAGATCTATCAAGAGCAGTCGAAAAGCTTAGTGGTTACAGGGATGTAACCATTGAAGAGATTAAAAAAAAATAGATAATGAATACGAGATACAGCTTTTATACTATCTTTTTAAACGGCACCACATTTTACCAGGCTCTTATTATAATTTGCCAGAAGGCGATAAAATTGTTATAAGAGCCTTTTTTGATTATGATATGGATCACAAGCTTAGATGAGGAGGTGAATGATAATTGGGCCGAGATATAAGTATAGCAATAAGTGCACAAGATAATTTTTCCCAAGCTATAACTACGATGCGTAATGCCAATCAGAGCTTCAATAAGGATCTAACCGGGCTCAACTCAAAGCTTAATGAATTGAATAAAACCAAAGCCACATTAAAGGTTGACACAGATAAAGCCAAAACTTCTCTTAAGGAAGCAGAAAAGCAGTTTGTCAAAACAGGAGAAGCGGCTGATAAACTTAAGCTTGAGTTGGCAAATGCAAATTATGAAAATGCTCGTCGAAACCTATCTCTTGTAGCGAAAAATGCAAAGCAAGCTGAGAAAGATATCGAAAACCTAACAAATGCAGTGAGTAAGGCAGAAAATCGTGCAGGTAAAACGTCAGGAACTTCTACCGATGGGTTAATAAAAACACTAGCCGCCTCTGGGGCCACACAGATGGTAGGAAGCGTACTTGGTAATGTTGCAACTTCCTTTATAGGGAGTGCATATGGATCTGAAGCCGGCACGTTAGCCAGCAGTACGATTTCAACCGGAGCCATGGGTGCTGCGATAGGAACAGCAATCGCTCCCGGCATAGGAACAGCAATCGGAGCTTTGGGAGGGGCAGTCCTAGGT
>JAEYNY010000210.1 GCA_023412275.1 Bacillota bacterium | reverse complement strand
CGAAAAATATCCAAGTGTAAATATCTTATTCGGATTGTCGCACAAAGTTTTGATTATAACAGAAATCCTTTCATTTCTTTGGATTTTATCCATAAAATCTCCCCACATCTTTAGTTTACATCATAGCTATTATACAATAATATAATGAATAATAAAACTTAAATTACAATCATAATTCGGATTTAATCATTTTATCTAATATTTATCCCATATGCATCATACAATATGTAAGGGATATTTCCGCTGCAAATGGATTAAATATATATATTCCTTTTACATTTAAATGAAAATATTGTATTATCATTTTGAGTAGAACTTACTCTATATTGAATTTTTCAACTAATTTTTATTAGCAATACAACAAGGGAGTGTTTTCTTTGAATAATAATTCGAACATTTTAGATTCTGAAAAAATCAGGCGTGTCCATTTTATAGGAATTGGCGGATCAAGCATGAGCGGTCTTGCTGAAATTCTTTTGGCAAAGGGCTACCATGTATCAGGTTCTGATATTAAGTCTTCCAACGCAACCCAGAAGCTTGAGAGCAAAGGAGCAGCAATATTTATAGGGCATAGTGCCGAAAATATTGCTGAGCCGGACCTAACTGTCTATACTGTTGCCGTCAAAGAGGATAATCCTGAAATGATCCGTTCAAAAGAGTTGGGTATCCCAGTCATAGACCGTGCCGAACTTTTGGGACTCCTTATGAAAAAGCATTCCTTTGGCATAGCCGTTGCAGGTACTCACGGAAAAACTACAACAACCTCAATGATAACAACTATAATGCTAGAGGCAAATACAGACCCTACGGCACATATCGGAGGTGAGCTGGATTGCATAGGCGGTAACACCCGTATCGGAGGTTCTGAATATTTTATAACCGAAGCATGTGAATATTATGGAAGCTTCCTAAAATTTCATCCTTTTATGGCAGTTGTTTTAAACATTGAAGTAGATCATGTGGATTACTTCCGTGACTTGGAGCACATTAAGTCTACTTTTGCCGAATTTGTTGCTCTTGTTCCCCAAAACGGGTATATTGTAGCCTGTGCTGATGATGAAAATACACTTTCTGTTGTCAGTAAGAGAGACTGTAATATTATAACTTATGGATTAAAAAACGCTGATGCAATGTGGACTGCAAAAGAAATAACTTACAACAGTGTGGGCTGTGCTTCTTTCGAAGTATATAAAGAGAGGATAAAAATGGGGAATGTTTCTTTATCTGTTCCTGGCCCTCACAACGTAAGTAATTCGCTTGCCGCTATTGCAGCAGCATACACTTGTGGTTGCAGTATGGAAAACATAGCCTACGGTCTTTCGAGATTTGGTGGAAGCCATAAGCGTTTTGAATTGAAAGGCTTGGTTGACAACATTAAGGTTATTGATGATTATGCTCACCATCCCTCAGAAGTTCAGGCTACACTAAATGCAGCCAAAAGCAGCGAGCATAATAAAATATGGTGTGTTTTTCAGCCACATACCTATACAAGAACAAGGGCCTTTTTGGATAAATTTTCAGAATCCTTTGGTGAGGCTGATAACATAATAATAACTGATATTTACGCTGCCCGGGAAAAAGACCCCGGAGATATCCATTCCAGAATGCTTGCGGACAGGATTCGTGAGAAGGGCAGCAATGCGGTTTATATAAGTGATTTTCAGGACATAGCTGAATACCTTGATAAAAATGCGCAACCGGGAGATCTTATTCTTACAATGGGGGCAGGAGATATAGTAAGATGCGGCGAAATGTTCTTGAATATAAGAGCGAATAAGTAAATGTTTATTAAAAGCTGTGTCAAAACTAATTTTTATCTATCTAAAAGAGTATAAATTGTATCAATGGAAGCTTGGTTAAAGATATTTGCAGATGTTTATAGGCGAAGACGGATATTTTACCGGGAAACCTATCACGAAGTAGGTTTTAGCGAAACCATGAATCATGGACGATGAACGTGAGCGGCGGTAAAATATTCCAAGCTGAGCCGTTAGAAACTCTTGCAAATATCTTGGAAGCAAGCATTGATACAATTTTATAAGGTAAGGGAGTGCCGGTGTTAAATCAGAAGATTTTTCTGTTTTGCAACAGCCTTTACTTATGCTTTAGTCATTGCAAACTTGATTTCACCTTCAGCAGCAACTTTACCGTCTACACTTGCTTTAACCTTTGCCTTGGTAACTCCAAGCTTACTCATTAGAATCTCGGCTTCAAGGGTAAGAACATCCCCAGGCATTACCTGATTTTTAAACTTCATAGAATCAATTCCGGCAAATACACCCAATTTACCCTTATTTTCTTCCAAAACAGCAACCGCTATCCCGGCCGCCTGTGCCAAAGCCTCTACTATCAACACTCCCGGCATTATTGGGTATTCCGGAAAATGTCCTTGAAAAAATGGCTCATTAGCAGAAACATTCTTTATTGCAACTACTTTTTTCCCCGGTTCAAGTTCTATAACCTTATCAACCAGCAGAAATGGATATCTGTGGGGTAATAATTCCCTGATTTCTTTATTTGTAAGCATATAACCTCCAATTATCTTTTTAATGCATATAATTATGACTAGGTAATATATTCGACTATATAATTCAAAAATCCTTTTAGCCTATAAAATTTTAACTATAAAACACCCTGCTACCGGCCTCTCAACTCCTTCATAGGATGGCCTGTTCCGGAGGCTGCCATTTACTATCATCTGTGATGAGGCTCCTCCATCCAGCATTGCCGCATCCTTTACTCCTAATTTCACCAGGTATTCACCCATCTCTTTACCTGTCATTCCTTCACTGTATCCCGGTTGACGACCATCTGAAACCACCATTAATATTTTGCCGTCTGACTTAATACCAATGACTGTTCTAGGGTCTCTGTTGCTCAAGGTTCCTGCCCATTTATCACGTTCCGGTACTACTGATTTTCCATCTTTGACAAGCATACTTCCACACTCATATGCCTGATAACAGTATCCTAAATACGGCTCCATCCTAATATTGACTTTATCTCCTACTTTTAAACCCATTTTTTCAGGCAGCTTAGCTTTTCCGCCATAAAAGCTGATGACATCAGCACCTTTCTTTATGTTAACTTCTTTTGTATCCTCTACTACCGCCGTTATTACATTATTTTCAACTATTACTGATGTATTTTTTACTTCAGCTCTGTTTGTACTTCCGAATATGTCATTGTATAAAACAATGTCGTTATTTTTACCTATTCTATTCATCTCGTTTATCTTTAGTTTGTTACCGTTATACTCCAGATAAATATTAGAATAAAAGGTTTCAAATCTGGCACCATTTTTATCAACAATGAGTACAGGACTTAGTCCCGTCGAGGCAGTCAGCATATGACCATCTATTGCAACCATTCCTGTGGGATCACCGAACTGATAGAAAAATCCTCCATTAATTGCTGCATAGGCCCCATTTCTTTTACATATATCAGATAACTTTTCAAAGCCAAAAATATTCTCAAATGACAATGCCGGCTTGAATTCAACTCTCTCATCCCTTGGATCAAACTCCAACGTATATATTTGCTGCTTGTACCCTTTTATGGTTTCTGTAATATGCTTATATTGAACAGGTAAAGACAGTACTGAATTTGGCGATCCACCAGGTGAATTCAAGGTTCTATCAACCTTCCCAGGAGTGTTATTATTTGGGAAAAATAAAAATTGTCCTGCATAAATTAACATGAAGGACAATACTAAAATCAATCCAATATTTATAATCAGTTTCTGATTATTTTTTTTCATCAAATACTCCTCCGGTAACTGAGGCAGAGTCTTCCTGTTTATACTTTTTAGACAACTGCTTGTACATCATATCACCCAAACCAATACCTCTTTCAGATGCAACCTCGCAAAGCTGATCATCAAGCATTGAATTGTATATGTCAGACGCAGTGTCATTTCCCAGATAATCTGACTTTGGTACCGTAGACTTCATCTGTTTATAAAGCATGCTTACAAACAAGCTTTCAAACTGATTACACACTTCTTTCAATTCGCTGTCATCGCCTTTAGCAGCAGCCTCTCTGAGTCGTTTTTCAAAACTGTCCTCAGAAATTTTTGAACTGGTGCTTCTGGCAGTATCAAATGTATTTTTTGAATTAATGCTTCCTACATCCATTATAATTCACCTGTTTTCTATCTTCTCAAATTATTTGCTATCTGAAGCATATCGTCAGATGACTGTATTGCCTTTGAACTAACTTCATATGCTCTCTGAGCAACTATCAGCTTTACCATTTCGTCAACAACCTGAACATTGGAGGATTCAAGAAAACCCTGTTTCATAATACTCTTTGCATTTTCGTCTTCGCTGACCTGTACAGGTTCTCCGGTTGCTGAATTACTTGAATAAAGGTTGTTTCCTACTGCTTCTAAAGCATACTTATTGGGGAAGGTTACCATTCCTATAGTCTGATCCATAGGGACGCTAACACCTTCTGCATCTTTATAGCTCATCTCTCCACGTGGGGATACTGAAAGTTCAGATATATTCACTTCAGGGTCGAATAGTATCTCCTCCCCAGCATTGTCAAGAACAGCGTATCCATCGGATGTAGTAAGTTTCTTCATACCATCCTCTGTAATACTCAGCTTAAAGGAACCGTCCCTTGAATATTGAACATTACCCTGTGGACCCCTTATAGTGAAGAAACCTTCACCATCTATAGCAAAATCAAGGTTGGAACCTGTCTGCTCAGGAGTACCATTTTCAAAATTTCTCACTGTGGAGCTTACTACCGTTCCATGTCCTACCTGAAGGTTTACAGGTTTTCCGGCATCATTCAGAACGTATGCTCTGTCCATTGTCTGGTACAGAAGATCTTTAAATTCTGCTCTTTCCTTTTTATATCCAGTGGTATTAACGTTTGCAAGATTATTTGAAATAACATCTACATTGAACTGTTGAGCCTTCATTCCTGATCCGGCTGTATACAATGCTCTCATCATAGCCTTTAAACCTCCAAATAAATTTAAAATATATGTTTATCGGAATTTATTATATTATCTAACCAAACCTACCTCATTAACTGCTTTGTCTAACGTTCCATCCTGAGCCTGCAAAACTTTTTGATTTGCCTCATATGCTCTCATAACCGTTATCATATCAACCATTTCATCTATAACATTAACATTTGACTGCTCATCATAACCCTGAATAACTGAACCTGTAAATTCAGCTATCTCGCCTCCGTTATTCTGAACAAGATTATTTCCGAATTTTCTTAATTGGGTTGAATCTGCAAACTGAGCTATGCGAAGAGTGTCAACAACAGCCCCATTCTGCATAATATTACCTTTGCTATCAACTGTAAAGTCTCCCTGTTTAAGGGTTATAGGTCCTTTTTTACCCAATACGGCATATCCATCCCCTGTCACCAGTTGATTGTTAGCGTCCAGACAAAATGAACCGTTTTTTGTATAAAACTCCTGCATTGTGTTATCCTGTGGATTTATAACTCCTACAGTGAAAAACGCAGGACTTGCTGCCTCACCCGTATTATCATCTTTAATTGCAAGGTCGTATCTGTCTCCGGTCTGCACCATCTGACCCTGTGTGTAATATGTATATACTTCGCCGACATCACTACTGAGCTCCATTGTACCAACAACGGCTGACGGATTGGTCGGACTCTGTGTGTCGTTAATTCTCCTTGTTAAAATTTCAGGAAAACTCTGGTAAACTACTGTATCCTTCTTGTATGCCGTAGTATTGACGTTTGCCATATTATTTGTGATAACGTCAAGTTTCTTTTGATTTGCCAGCATACTCCACGCAGAAGTATATAAACCTCTAATCATAAGATATCTCCTTATGTAAATTCATTACTCTATATATCGGCAATAATAATTATTTACTTTAGATTTTTTCTATACTAAATATATCCTGAATATCAAAAAGAGGGGTAAATGTTTTACCCCTCGATTACATTTATTCTTTATCTTTTATAACTTGCCCTGTTTTCTGTAAGTGCACTAGCTTCAATTGCTTCTATATTGTCCAGCGCCTTCCCTGTTCCAAGGGCTACACAAGAAATAGAGTCATCTGCAATTATTACATTTATACCTGTCTTCTCCTGAAGCAGCTTATCCAGACCGTAAATAAGACTTCCACCGCCTGTCATAACTATGCCTCTGTCGCTGATGTCAGCTGCAAGCTCAGGTGGTGTACGTTCAAGAACTGAATGTACGGCTTCAACAACACTTGAAATAGGTTCTTCCAACGCTTCCATCATCTCAGTTGAGGATATGGTAATTGTCTTTGGAAGCCCTGAAATCAGGTTCCTTCCTCTGATGTCCATTGTAACCTCCTGAACTCGTGGATAAACCGTACCTATGTTGATTTTCAATTCTTCGGCAGTTCTTTCACCTATCATAATGTTGTGCTTTTTACGCATATAACGAACAATAGCTTCGTCAAACTTGTCTCCGGCTATCTTTATGGAAGTACTTACTACCGTACCGCCCAAGGATATTACCGCAATATCCGTAGTACCGCCACCCATGTCAACAACCATACTACCACAAGCCTTTGCAATATCAATGCCTGCTCCAATAGCAGCTGCAATAGGTTCTTCTATTAAATATGTCTTTCGTGCTCCCGCTTGCATGGATGCATCTATTACAGCACGCTTTTCAACTTCTGTAACACCGCTGGGGACGCAAACCATAATTCTTGGTTTGAAAAACTTTCTGTTCCCGGTAACTTTATTTATGAAATATTTAAGCATTCTCTCTGTTATGTCATAATCAGAAATTACACCTTCGCGCAGAGGCCTGATAGCCACTATGTTTCCAGGTGTTCTTCCCAGCATTCTTCTTGCCTCTTCGCCTACCGCAAGTAATTTATTTGTGTTCTTATCTATAGCTACAACGGATGGTTCCCTTAATACGATTCCCTTACCTTTAATGTATACAAGTACTGTTGCAGTACCCAAATCAATACCGATGTCCTGTCCAAATCCCAAACGAAACAACTCCTTGATTCCCTTAATTTGATAATTTAACAGAAATTATAACCATTTATAAAGTACGATTTATATTTGTACATATTAAGTCAAAATTATCTATTATTTATATTATCATATTAATATAATTATGCAATATTTTTGTACTTTTTAAAAGTTACAAAATGGTAAATACTTCTTGACTTATAAAGCCACTTTTTCCAATATGCCCCTAAGCTTTGCAATAGCAATTCCGTAATTGCATATACTTACCTTCTGCGCCGTAGCTGACTCTATCCGAGAAAGAACATATTTTCTGTTAAACATACAGCAACCGCACTGAATAACAAGTGAGTATTTTGACAAATCCTTTGGAAAGTCTGCCCCGCTGACAATGTCAACTGTCAGGCCCTCACCCACTTTTTGTCTGAGAAGCCTCGGAAGTTGTACACGACCTATATCCTCACTGAGGGGAGCGTGTGTACAGGCTTCTGCAATCAAAACAGCCGAATCCTCAGTTAGTGCATCTATTGCTTCTGCACCTTTAATGTATGCAGAAATATCACCTTTGTATTCTGCAAACAGCACGGAAAAAGATGTCAACAGGCTTTCTTCAGGTTTTTTTGCATGCACCTTGTCGAATACCTGAGAATCGGTAATTATCAGCTTTGGTGGTTTCACCATTGCCTTTAGCGCATTGTCAAGCTTATCGGTGGTAACGCTCATAACCATACATTTTAAATCCAGCAAATCTCTGATGACCTGAACCTGCGGCAGAATAAGGCGACCCTTTGGAGCCTGAATATCCTGAGGCATAACCAGCAGTACCAGGTCTCCTTCGTTTACAAGATGGGCAGTTATGCTGCTTACCTCGAAATCTTCCGGTACAGCTCTTATGAGTTCTTCCCTGACTTTATCAAGACCGGTTTTTTCCTTTGCACTGATAACGATTGGCACCAGCCCAAGTGTATCCTCTACCTGCTTTTTTATATCCTCGGTATTATCAAGTATATCTGCTTTATTAATAACAGGAATAACGGGTATTTTACGTTTTTTAAGTTCATCAGTCCATTCCTTTTCCAGCGAAAGCTCTGTCCCTGAGAAAAATACAATGGCTACATCTGTTTTTTCTATTGCCTTACGGGTTTTTTCTATTCTCAATTCTCCTAAAGTTCCAACGTCGTCGAAACCCGCTGTATCAATAAACATAACAGGGCCTATGGGATGCAGTTCCATAGCCTTGTATACGGGATCGGTAGTGGTTCCGGCTATTTCGGATACCAGCGCGATGTCCTGTCCTGTTATTGCATTAATTAGTGAAGATTTTCCGCTGTTTCTTCTGCCGAACAGCGCAATGTGCAGTCTGTTTGCACCCGGTGTATTTGTAAGACTCATTTTGTATGCCTCCTTATCTAGAATCTGAAATCCCTCTTACCATCATGGAGATCGCTTAAATGCTCTTTTACGATTCTTTTAACATCGTCATTTTGCAGCAACTCTACTTCTTTTTCTATCATCTTCTCGCCTCTTACTCTTGTGTCTTCCGATGCGTAGTCTTCCAGATATTCCTTTAGTGTCATAATTGCATTTGGATGACAGACGTGTGCAATTGCACCACTTTTAACAAGTCTCATAAAACGGTCCCCTGTTCGGCCTTCCCGGTAGCAGGCTGTACAGAAGCTTGGAATATACCCTAGTGTTAAAAGCCAGTTAACTATTTCATCCATGGTTCTTGTATCGTTAACTTCAAATTGTGCAGAATTCTCTGCTTCTTTTTCTACATAACCGCCTACACTCGTTGATGACCCTCCACTGATTTGGGAAACACCCAATTTGAGACATTCTCCACGGGTCTTTTCCGATTCTCTTGTTGACATAATTATCCCTGTGTACGGTACTGCTATACGAAGTATTGCTACAATTTTTTCAAATATGGAGTCAGGTATTGCATTAGAGTATTCCTTCAGATCCACATCATCAGCCGGCCTTATACGTGGAACGCTGATTGTGTGAGGCCCAACTCCCATTGCATCCTCCAAATGCTTTGCGTGCATAAGTAGACCTACAAAATCATATTTGTAAAGGTTCAGACCAAAGAGAACACCAAGTCCTACATCATCAATTCCACCCTCCATTGCTCTGTCCATGGCCTCAGTGTGATATGCATAGTTGTGCTTTGGCCCCTTTGGATGAAGATATTCGTATGTGGGTTTATGGTAAGTCTCCTGAAATAATATATAAGTTCCTATTCCCGCATACTTGAGCTTTTTGTAATTTTCAACGGTTGTAGCGGCAATATTAACATTTACACGACGTATTGCACCATTTTTGTGCTTTATTCCGTAAATTGTTTTAATACTTTCCAATACATATTCTATAGGACAGTTCTCCGGGTCCTCTCCCGTTTCAAGAGCAAGTCGTTTATGCCCCATATCCTGCAAGGCCATAACTTCCCTGACGATGTCCTCCTGAGACAACTGCTTCCTTGCTATGTGCTTGTTTGAACCGTGGTAGGGGCAATATCTGCACTCATTTACACAGTAGTTTGAAAGATACAGAGGCGCAAACATTACTATCCTGTTTCCATAGAATTTCTTTTTAATATGCTCTGCAAGCTTAGACACCTTTTCTTTAACCTCATCCAGCTCACATTCCAACAATACTGCTGCTTCCCTATAGCTTATTCCTTTGTACTCAGCTGCCTTCTGAAGAATATCTTCTATAAGTGGCATATTCTCCTTGTTCCTGCGGGCATACTCCAACGTTTCTAAAATTTCCTCATCATTAATGAATTCTTCGGCTTTTTTTGATTTACTGTTATACATTCTTAATTCCTCCACAAAAACAGATTTTTTTAATCTGACATTACGAGGATGTTATAAGTGGATTTATATTTTTGAGTAAACGGTCTTTGTATTGACTCCCCTTAACATTCCCAATTTCCCTGAAAGTGAACTGATGACATCATTTGGGGCATCAACAACCACGCTTATAATGGAGACACCCTTTTCACGGTATGGAATACCCATTCTTCCCACTATATATTTCCCAAATTCATGCAGTATCAAGTTTATCTTTTCTGCTGACGATAAATCATCAACTATTATTCCTATCAGAGCAATCCTTGTCTCCATTTGGCTGCCTCCTTATAAATAAAATAAAACCCCGGATGCATTTACAGGCACGGGGTTTCTCCTACTCCACCTTATAGCACCGTCTTACCACTTGGGACTGACCCTCGTGCATTCAGAACGATTATTTCAAATAAATCTCTTCGCTCTCAGTATTAGTACTTTGAGTTCAGATACTTTGATAATATTTTAACATATTCATACAGTACCTTCAAGTTAATAATTACCCACCTTTTAAGATAAATATTGCAAAACCTGACCGGCACTACTAAAATATATGTAACCCACAAATTACGGAGGAAGTTATATGAATTGGTTCAGAAAATTTATGATTGGAAGGTACGGGCCTGATCATTTGTCCGCCGGACTTCTTTTTTTATCAATGTTTATTTCATTAATTGGTATGTTTGTACCGGTTAACTGGTTTGGTTATCTGTCTTATATTCCGCTGTTTCTATGCCTTTACAGAATGTTCTCTAAAAATATTTACCGTAGAAGAGCAGAAAACAACAAGTTCTTAAAGTTCTGGAATCCCGTTGCCGGCTGGTTTTTTAAAAGAAAAAACCGTTTAAAAGATTCTAAAACTCACAGGTATTTCAAATGTCCTCAATGTAAGCAAGAGGTGCGTGTTCCCAAGGGTAAAGGCAAAATTCAGATAACCTGTCCAAAATGCAGGGCAGAGTTCATACGCAAATCCTGATTATATAGAAAAACTTACTAAGACCCACCTTGTGTGGGTTTTTCAGTTTTCTTTATTGCACGCTTACAGTACGGAAGGTATTTTGGATTTTCATTATGATATTTTAAGCACTCGGCACATTTGCCGTGACGTATACATGATTTCTTTTTGCAGTTACACTTTTCTAACCCGTTTTCAAGAACCATCCCTCAAAACCTCCTGAATTCTCTTAATAAACTATTTTATTTATAAGGTTAGTATCCTGCGCTATTGGGTAAATGTCAACTGATAAAAAATGTACCCTTAGATATAATCCCAAAGTCCTTTACCTCACATGTCTATTGACAGTGGTATCAATTGGATGTGAGATAGTGCAATCTTTGTTGAAGGATTATAACTCGTAAGTAAATAAACAGAGGTATGGATCAGTAATCCACACCTCTGTTGCTTAAAAGCTACTAATATCATTTTTAATATTTTATGGGTTTAATCCTGAATCATATAATGTGTAATCATATTTAGCAGAAACATTGTTAGTTACTCCATCCCATCTTCCAACCCAATTTATAGGTCCTGAACTGTTATCTATATTCCATAGATTCATCATGATACGTCCAGGTGTTTTAGGAATATTGTTTGTTGCAGTATATCCTACCTGCTTTCTATCAACATACCACTTTATTGATCCATTTCTCCAGTTAAATCCATATTTGTGGAATGATGTTGATGGATCATAACCTAATGAAATGCTCTGCTCATGATTTCCAACTCCATTAGTATAGTAATTTAATTGAAGAATAGGACGGCCATTTGCATCTGTCTTACCAAGGAATTCAATGTCGATTTCATCCCAAACTGTACCATAGCTTGGTCCAGTATAGGTAAATAATGAACTTATTGTTCCTACATGCTTTTGACATATCATGTTAGTTTCAAAGAATCCATATCCATAGTTGGAGTTGGATTTCAGTTCCGCACCATAATATTTATTATTACCTTTGGTAATGCTTAAATTCATCTGACCACCGCTAAAACTCGCATTTCCTGAACTCCAATCACAACCAAACGGACTCCCATTTGAATAACCATTAGAGAGAGACCAAACACCTGTATTATAACGATCAAATGGTTCCCACATACTTGCAGCGGATACACTAGCCGAAAAAGCACATGTAACTGCAATAGATAATGCAGCTATTTTTGCTAAAAACCTCTTTTTCACTTCAATTCCTCCCTGAAATTAAATTTTATTAATGTACTACTTATCTATATATTTGGGCCCAATATATACTTAATTAAATGACTGATAAGCATTAATCTCTAACATACTTATGTATAGAATCCAAAGTCAATACTTTACCATCTTTTGAAATTCTGTAAATTTTGGTGGTTCGATCCGGGAAATTCAAGGTTAATACTCCATCTTTTATTTCATATTTTTCACTATACATATATTTATTTCTATGATATACACTATACTTATCTGAATTATCAAAAATAAAGTAATCCTCCTTTTTTTGATACCATCCGTCATCCCCTTGTGCTAATTCTACCCCTGTGATTTTAATCCAATAATAATATTTGCATGATAAACTAATCTCTCCAGGAGTATTTTCTTCAATTTTACTTACAGATGTAGGAGTTGTATGTAATACATTAATAAGGATGTATACACCGGAAAACACTATAACCAGAATTAGGACAGTTAAGAAAATGATTTTCTTCTTCATCTTCACAGCACCTCCTTACCATTGAAATCAATTAAATAGGTGTTAATCTTTCCGCAATTTTAGATACAAAAATGATTGTTAAAGCGGGTATTGTTATTTTTGTAATATGTTACTGTTTTATTGCTCATCAATTAACGCAAACTCATAATATTCATTTTTAATTAGGAAACTTTATCTTTTTTCATATGTTTTGAATTGTAATTATCAACTTTTTTATCATTTGTTTATACTTAAAGTGTGGACAATATCTTTTGTATAGGAGTGTATATTGAATGTGTTCCTGATATTATATTATCTCTTATTAAACATCTGATTAAGTGATAAATTATACCTTATTAGTACTTAATTATTCATTTTACGTTTAAGGAAATGTTAAGAATTTCTATTCTGTGATTTATTACTAAAATAGAAAACATGACTGGTTGGGTCAATGGTGTTGATTCCATTGGCAATGCAAAAGCCGGTTGCTCTCGCTCCCGGCTTTTTCTGGTTTTTAGCTTCTCTATGTAAATTTATTTCGCCTGATATTTTGCCTTTGTTGCTTCGCCACCGCGTATATGCCTTTCTGCCTTATTTTCCTCGAGTATTATCCTTACTTCATTCATCAGTACCGGATTTATTTTTTCCAACCGTTCGGTTACGTCCTTGTGGACTGATGTGGGTAAATGGAACGGGTACTGACGTTTCTTAAAACCAATTATATCATATTCTTGACATAGCAAAGGGAATATAAACAATATATTCCCTTTTGGTTAATTCAGTATATAATCAAATTGCAATTTCTAGATCTTTAAATAATTTGAGATAAACTTTTATTCCTCCATCCGTACCAACAACAATTTTATCAATGACTTTTTTGAGCGTACTATTATCTATCGTATCGGTGTTCAAAATGTCATTAATGCTTCCACAATACTTTTTAACTATTGACTCCAACTTGTCAAAAGTAGAAGTATTCCCCTGAAGGATTGACAATTCTTCTTCGACTTTTCTTATGGCTTCGTTTATGTCAACAGTTCTTTCTTTAAGTTCTTCTATTGAAATTATGTCTACCTCATACATTTTTGTTTGCTTTAGCTTTAACTTTTTTAATCTTTCAATTTCAACTGTAAGGTCGCTTTCATTTGTTTCATTATGTCCAAGCTTGTACTTCTTTTTAAATTCATTGATTGTTTTCTCCAGAAGCTTTTCCTTTGAAGATATTACAGTAGTCAGATATTCCCTTATCTCTTCTATAAGTTCGACTTCATCAACCAGTGTATTGTTCCAGCATTCCGTTGCACCGTCAGAATTTCTCGTGCTGCACCCCCATTTAATGTACTCACTGTTTTCCCTTTTTCTGTAGATTCTCCTGAAACTTCTATCACAGCAACCACACTTGATTAAGGTACTTAAAGCATATTTATTTGAATGCCTTTCTTTATTTGCTTTAAATGTGTTTATTCTTTGAGCTAAGAGCTTTTGGGCTTGATCAAATAAACTTTTCTCTATAATAACCAATTCAGGCTTGTCCAGTATGGATTGTTGATCTTCCTCCAATTTAATTCGCCTGCCTGTCAGAAAGTCTTCAACTCTCTCTTTGCCATTTATAATTTTTCCGGTGTAAAGCTCATTTGAAAGAATACGGCATATGGCATTCTGACTCCAATTACAATTTCTCTTTGTTTTTATATATTCTTTATTAAGTATTTGGGATATCTTATTTGCACCGTACCCCTGATTTATATACATATCAAAAATACGCTTTACTACGTCTGCTTCCTGCTTATTGATTTTCAGATTAAAGTAGTCTCCGACGGTCTTGTCATATCCGTAAACAAGGTTAGGGACTCTTCCCATCTCTGCGTTCTTTTTCTTACCGAATTTAACTCTTTTGGACAAGTTAGAGCTTTCTTCCTGAGCTACCGCCGCCAATATGGTCAGTGTCAATTCTCCGTCATTTGCAGACATGTTTGCGGTAATAAACTGGCAATCTATGTTTAAAGATTTTAACCTTCTGATACTTTGCAGAAAATCAACAACGTTTCTTGCCAGACGTGAGACATCCTTTACATATACCCTCTGAAAAAGTCCCCTTTCGGCATCCTGCATCATTTTATTAAACTGTTTTCTGTTCTTTAATTTTGTACCGCTGATGCCTTCATCTGCGTAGAGTCCGACCAATTCATAACCCATTTTTTCAGCATATTCCCC
This sequence comes from Bacillota bacterium, assembly GCA_023412275.1. GTDB lineage: Bacteria > Bacillota > Clostridia > Acetivibrionales > DSM-1351 > Ruminiclostridium. The sequence goes on along the minus strand of JAEYNY010000210.1, from coordinate 20,795 downwards.
AAAAAACTCTTTCTGGGCTTTTAAGGATAACAGCTGTTCGTCTTTATCAGTAGAAACTCTGCAATATGCGGCAACTCTTATTTTTTTGTTACTTATATCCGTTCCAGCCACAAGAGCTACCTCCTTATTAAGCAATTATCTAAGCAGATTTACTTTCACTCTTGTCATTTTCGTTCCGGATTTTATTAATAATCGCTTGTGCCAATAGTGACGGTAAAATTTTTTCAATATCAGAAGGTAAATTGGGATCTACAAATTCAATTTTTGTAATCATCTATTTTTTCCCCACAAAACTTTTTATTTATAAAATAAATATGTATTTCCAGTAATAGTTATGACTTTTCGTGTACCGAAAATTTACTTCAGTTCAATATACATTACGGTTTATGTTGGGTAAACAACAAAAAAAGACAGCTTATGTTTAGCTGTCTCCTGATGGCACAGTTACCTAAGCCACTTTTAAAACTTCCATTTGATATTGTTATGAATGTAATAGATGTATGAGAAAGGAAAAAAATAAGGCCTGCGTAAGCAGGCCTACCATACAATTAGTATATTATCCAATAGCTTCAAAGCCTTGTTCCCCGGTTCTTATTCTATAGCATTCTTCAATAGGCAGTACAAAAATCTTACCATCGCCTATCTTTCCCGTTCTTGCAACACTCATTATTGCTTCAACAGTAGGCTTTACAAATTCATCGTTTACTGCTATTTCAAAACGAACTTTTGATATAAGGTTTACATTATTAATATTTCCTCTGTATATCTCAGTATATCCCATTTGTTGTCCGCAACCCTTAACGTGAAATACAGTCATTTTGTGAATTTGTGCATCAAATAAAGCTGACTTTACATCGTCCACTGCTTCAGGTCGTACAATTGCAATTACCATTTTCATAATTTTAATCCCCCTTTACTTAATTTAAATTAATTTACAATAAGTAACTAATCAGATCGTATGCTCAGGAGTAGCATCTATCCTGTGGAAGGTAAGATCCGCACCAATAAGCTCTTCATGCTCAGTTATTCTGAGGCCGAATACCATATCAACTACTTTATATAAAATAAATCCAGCAACTAAAGCGTAAACAAGGGCCAGAACAGAACCTGTTAATTGAGCTAGGAAGCTTAGGTCGTACATGCCGCCCAGTGCCTTTCTACCAAAAATACCTGCAGCGATACCTCCCCAAGTACCATTAATACCATGCAAGGGCCATACACCAAGCACATCATCGATTTTCCATTTAGCTTCAAGCCCAAATACTACAATAAATATAAGTCCTGCAATTGCCCCTATGAAGAAGGCTGCAAAAGGGTGAACAACATCTGATCCCGCGCAGATTGCTATCAATCCTGCAAGAGCACCGTTATGTGTGAAACCAACATCATTTTTTGAGAAAATAAGTCCTGAGATAGTTCCGCCTACCATTGCCATAAGTGAATTTAGAACTACAAGACCTGATATTGTCTTAACATTTTGTGAACTCATAACATTAAAGCCAAACCAGCCAACAATAAGTATCCAGCTTCCGAGAGTTAAAAATGGAATATTACTTGGACGCGTATTAAATTTACCGTTGAATCTACCTGTTCTAGCTCCCAGTACCACAATAGCTGCCAGAGCAATCCAACCACCTAGAGAGTGGACAACGACTGAACCTGCAAAGTCATGAAATGGTGCCCCAAAAAGCTTTTCGAAATAAGATCCCTTCTGACCCATAAATGAATTTTTGCCCCATACGAGACTTTCAAATACAGGATAAATTACTCCAGTAAGGACAACGGCACATAAAGATTGAGTGTAAAACTTCATTCTTCCAACAACGCCACCTGAAATAATAGCTGGTATACAAGCAGCAAAACCTAACAGGAAAAAGAACCTTACAAGTGCAAAACCGTTATCTTGTGTAAAAAGGCTTCTGTGTGAATAAATTGTGATTCCATATGATATGTAGTACCCAATAATAAAATATGCTACTGTGGCTACTGACCAATCAAAAATTATTTTGTTAAAAGCATTAACCTGATTTTTTCTGCTAACACTTCCGGCTTCCAGAAATGCAAAACCTGCGTGCATAGCCAGAATCATAACTGCGCCCAACATTAAAAATAATACATTAACTGAACTCATGTATTTATAACCCCTTCCATATTAAAGTGCATAATTTTTAAATGAACTTAATTGGAAACACGTCATTGTATTTCTGTGAAAAATAGAAACTAATTAGATAATTAGAATTTCAGAAATAAAAAAGAAGAGTATCTCTTCTTCTATAACTTATTACTGAAGAGAGCATCATTGCTCAAATGAAATTAAAATAATATTACCATAAGAAAATAAAATAACACTAATTGTATCTCAATAAAATTTTAATACTAAATATATTTAAATGCAAGATTATTTTATTAAAAATATTTTAATGAATTTAAACTTTAAATTGTGCAATTATACTTAGAAGGTACAAATAGGCATTTTATTACAATAACTATTAACCAAAACATATTATATGTTATCGTTATGACATTTCAAAATTGATTATCCTGCAATTTAGTAAGGTTTAGCCTACCAGGTGATGAATGTTGAAGACTAGGTGGATGAATTTGCACGTTCCATTTTGTTACGTCCTTGTGGACGGTGCTCTTGCTTATTCCAAACTTTTTAGCGGCGTATCGTACTGTCGTCCTTTTGTCGATGATATAATTTGCGAGTTCCAAAACCCGCTCTTCTATGTACTCCTTCAACCATATACCCCCCTTTTGATAAGGCATTATTCACTGCATCGTAGATATATTATCCTTTAAGCAAGTTAAAACTCACTAAAAAGCTGTATGGCATCGTCTACAGTGTATATATATGCCTCTTGGGGAGGGCTTATGAATGATAGCTGTAAAATTTAGTAAGATGCGTTCAAAAACTAATTTTATTTTTAATTACTGTTAAATGCACCATTAAATATTTTAATAATTTCTTCGGCAAGAACATCTGCGGACTTGTCAGGCTCATTATACAGCCAATACATTAGCAACTGGCTATAGCCTGCCACGTAGAATCTTGTCTGAGTTATGTAAAATGAATCTTTCTGGGCTTTATCCACGCCCACCGTATTATTCAATATAGTAGTGAACCAGTCAAAGATCATCTTTTGAAAAAAATTATTAAACGACTGTTGTTTATCGTCCTTAAAAGCATTTTTAAAGAATTTCCTGTTCTCCTCAAAGTAACGAAGAATTCTGGGTACTTGATTTATTGTTTGTTGTATTAATGATTCTCCCGCAACAGCATCATAATCTATTACAAGCATCTGTGTAACTATCTGGTACAGCAAATCATACTTATCGTTAAAGTGATTATAAAAGGAATGTCGGTTTACTTCCGCAATATCAGTGATATTTTGTATCCTGATCTTGTCAAATGGCATTATTGTCATTAAATACTGAAATGCCTCAATTATAGCTGTTCTGGTTCTGGTTTTTTTATGTTGATATTTCACTAATATCACTCCTTTGTTATTTTTTGGACAAACTTTTAATTTTGTCTATTTAAATAGTATACTGATTGGTAATATAATTCTCAATAGTAAATTATTTCCAATTAAGGAGTGATAGTTATGTCTCACGTATTATTTATTAATGTATTTGGGCACGGACACATAAACCCCACCATTGGTTTAGTTAACGAATTGATAGGCAGGGGAGAGAAAGTTACATACATAGCAGGAGAAGAATTTAAGGACAAAATAGAAGGTGTAGGTGCCAGATTTATTGGATATAGGAATTTTGATGAACTTGGATTCAATAATGGTGATATCAGCCCTACACAAATTCAACCTCAGTTAATGGAAATAGCTCATGTTTATGTGGAAATTATTCAGATTGTTTTCAGCATTAAGGATAATTTTGACTACGTCGTATATGACTCATTATTTTTTGTAGGGGCAGAAATAGCGAGAATATTAAAAATTCCTGCCATCAGCTCAAATTCCACTTTTGCAGTAAATGATAAAACAAATTATCTAGGGTCGTTTTTTACAAGGTTCGGGGCGGTTATAAAAGAGCTTCTTAATAACTCTGACTTCGCAGCAACTATTAATTTTTTAAGGGACAAGTATGGGATAATTGTCCCTGATGTATTGAGTATGCACAAATTGAAAAGCGACCTTAGTTTAGTTTATACCTCCAGATATTTTCAAATGAATAGTGAGAGTTTTGATGACAGCTATAAATTTATCGGGCCTTCAATATCTCACAGACAAGAAATACTTGAACCTGAACTGGTAAGTAAGGGAAAAAGCAAAATGATTTATATTTCTCTGGGCACTATTTTTAACAAATCTATTGAATTTTATGAAAGCTGTTTTGAAGCTTTCAGAGGCATGGATGCAAAAATTATTATGTCTGTCGGCATGAATATAGAAATCGACAGCTTTAAAGATATTCCTGATAACTTTATTATCAGAAACTATGTACCTCAGCTGGAGATTTTAAAGCATGTTGATCTCTTTATAACTCACGGCGGAATGAATAGTACAAACGAGGGATTGTATTATTCAGTACCGTTAATTGTTGTACCTCATTTTTTTGACCAACCGGTTGTAGCATACAGAGTTGCTGAACTGGGTGCAGGCATAGTAATTGAAAAAGATAAAGTATCTCCTGCGCTTTTAAAAGATTCCGTTACCAAGATTCTTTCAGACAGATCCTACAAAGTAAACAGTGAAATAATAGGTAAGTCACTTAGAGAATCCGGCGGGTACAAGAAAGGAGTTGATGAAATTCTTAACTTAAAAGTCAGCAAAAAAGCAGCAGGTGAGCTTATTTACATCTAATTTTTTATTATAGGAGGTCTATTATGAAGAAAAAACTATTTGCGTCACTGCTTTGTTCAGCACTTATATTTGCAAATGTTATTGGTTCAAATGTTTATGCATTTGAAATTAAACCTGCTCCGGGGATTCAATCCAATACGAGCATTGTAACGACAAGTGCAAATGAATTGGAGTCAATTTATAAAGAAATAATTGATACATTGAGCTTTCAGGCCTACATAGAAAATAACTGGAACAACTTAACTGTAGAAAAAGACATGGATTTGTATAATTCAACTGAAAAATCGGTTGGGAAACCGGGAGATATACTCATTACAGTCTTTGATAAAACTAACAGTGATATTAATGCAATTACTATGGGTTCCCTTACAACACATGCAGCATTTGTGGACTCTGACCCTACAAAAGTTCTGGAACTTTTTCAGGATGGTATAGAGAACCATGAAAATGACTGGAGAACAAGATACAAAAAAATCCTTATTGTACGTCCAAAGGTTGATGCAAAAATTATAGCAGACGCCATTGCATACGGACATACCAGAATTGGTACTCCATTCAGCTATTTCAGTAATATGTTCCAGAAAACAAAGATAGATAAATACTACTGTTCACAGTTTGTTTGGGATTGTTATATCAAAAGCGGAGTTGATTTGGATGGAAATGGCGGAAAAGCCGTTTTCCCATACGACTTTTTAAGAAGTGATAAAGTATCGATTGTTTATAAGCAGGGCTAATGCAGGCTGTTGCAACACCTGTACTTCCGTATAAATTGTATCAATGATTGCTTCCAAGCTTCCATTGATACAATTTATACTTCCAAGTACAAGTTAAACTACAACCAAGTTATTTCCTACAAACATAATAAAAATTCTAAATCCTTTCACGTTCTTCGAAATGGGTGTGCAGAAGTTCATGTGCCAGTTCACCAAACGGCTCCCCAAGGTAAGTCTTGTACAATTCCAGTATCTCCTTGTTTTCATGAGACTTCCTTACTGGCTTTCTTCTGTCTTCTTCGTAAATAGCTTCTCTTCGTTTTTTGATAATCTCGTCATTACCATGATGATATGGCTGTCCTCCTCCCGCAATGCATCCTCCGGGACATGCCATTATCTCAATTGCATGGTAATCAGCTTTTCCGTCCCTTATATCCTCCAGAATGTGCCGTGCATTGCCAAGGCCACTGGCAATGCCGATTTTTAGTTCCTGATCCCCTATTTTTACGGTAGCCCGGCGTATGCCGTCCATACCCCTTAATTCCTCAAAATCCACTTTTTCAAGAGGTTTTCCCGTTAACCACTCTGAGGCGGTACGAAGTGCTGCTTCGATGACTCCTCCGGCAGTACCGAATATGACCGAAGCTCCTGTAGTTTCTCCTAGAGGACTGTCAAACTCGCTGTCCGGCAACATTGTAAACTCTATTCCTGCTTCCCTTATCATAGCTCCAAGTTCTCGGGTTGTGATTGAAATATCTACATTGTTATGCTCGTCCTTTGTGAGCTCAGGACGTTTAGCCTCTGCCTTTTTTGCTATGCACGGCATTATGGAAACTACCACAATATTATCCGGGTCTATTCCATTCTTTTTTGCATAATAGGTTTTTGCTATGGTCCCAAGCATGATATGGGGTGATTTGCAGGTTGAAGGTACATGAATCAGTTCCGGGAACTGATGCTCAATAAACTTCACCCAAGCAGGACAGCAATTTGTCAATATAGGCAGCGTTTTATTGTTTTTAAGACGGTAAATCAGCTCAGATGCTTCCTCCATAATTGTCAGGTCAGCACCGAAATCTGTGTCAAATACCGCATCAAAGCCCATGCGTTTAAGTGCTGTCACCATCTTACCCGTCACAATGGTTCCCGGCTCCATACCAAATAGCTCTCCCAGAGCAACCCTGATGGCAGGAGCTGTTTGAACAATAACATACTTATCAGGGTCGCTTATTGCTTCCCATACCTTGTCAGTATGGTAGACCTCAGTAAGCGCGGCCGTCGGGCAGACCTGAACGCACTGACCGCAGTAGGTACAGGAGGACTCCACCATTGGAATGTTTGCGAAGGGACCTACGAATGAGTTAAATCCCCTTCCTATACCAGAAAGGATGCCACAGGTCTGTACCTTGTTACACGCTGTTTCACATCGTCTGCAATAAATGCATTTATTTGCATCCTTAACAATGGCATCACTGGATATATCTTTAGGATAGCTCATTCGCTCCCCTTCCCAACGAATTTCACGTACATTCAGTTCATTTGCCAGTGCCTGAAGTTCACATTCCAAGTTCTTCGGGCATGTGAAACATTCATTGGGGTGATTTGACAGAAGCAGCTCAACAGCCATTCTCCTTGCTGTGATAGCCCTGCGTGTATCGGTTCTGACCGCCATACCCTCTTGTGCTTTTGTAACACAGGATGGTACAAGCTTGTTTCGGTTGTTCCTCTCATCAACTACTTCAACCATACAGACCCTGCAGGACGCTGTATTATTGTATAGCTGCAAATCGTGGAGATCCAGGTGGCACAAGGTAGGAATCCTGACTCCTGCTTTATGGGCTGCCTCAAGGATGGTGATTCCCTCAGGAACAGTCAGCTCCTGGTCATTTATACGGATATGCAGCATTTTTTCGTTATTGGTACTTATATTGCTCATTTTCTTCTCCATTTCCGGCAGACTTTTCACCTCCCGATTATGACTTCATGCCGATTTTGTTTTTAGGAACATGTTTACCTTCTCCTCTCGGATGGTCCACATCCTTAACCAATTCCAGATACTCGTTCCAGAAGTGGTTCAATGTACTGACCACGGGATTTGGAGCTGTCTGGCAGAGTCCGCAAAGGGAACTGTCTTTGACCATGTATGCCAATTGTTTAAGCGCATCCAGATCAGCCATCGTGGCTTCTCCTGACGCAATCTTATGCAGCATTTCAAAAAGCCTTTTTGTTCCGATTCTTCCGGGTGCACATCTTCCACATGCCTCATCCATAGTAAATTCCAGATAAAACTTCGCAATATTAACCATGTTATCGTCTTCATCCATAACAATCATACCGCCGGAACCCATCATGGTTCCAATTTTCAGAAGTCCGTCGTAGTCAATAGGCGTATCCAGATTCTCTTCGGTAATAACTCCACCCGAGGGACCCCCAGTTTGAACAGCCTTGAACTTTTTGCCATGAGGAATACCCCCGCCTATATCATAAATAATTTCCCGGAGTGTAATTCCCATAGGCACATCCACCAAACCAACATTGTTGAATTTACCGGCAAGGGCAAATACCTTTGTTCCCTTGCTTTTCTCTGTTCCCATAGATGCAAACCATTCTGCCCCCTTGGTTAGGATAACAGGAATATTCGCAAAGGTCTCTACATTGTTTACGCAGGTTGGATGTCCCCAATAGCCTTCTTCGGCAGGGTACGGCGGCTTGTAATTCGGCTCACCTCTTTTGCCTTCACAGGAATTAATGAGTGCTGTCTCCTCGCCGCATACAAAGGCACCCGCCCCGTATTTGAGTATGATATTAAAATTGAAATCTGTTCCAAAAATTCCTTTTCCAAGTAAGCCTAATTCCCGTGCCTGCTCAATGGCTTTCGTGAGTCTTTCTATTGCAAGTGGGTATTCCGCCCTTATATAGACAATACCCTTATCCGCACCAATGGCATATGCACCGATTGCCATAGCTTCAATTACACTGTGAGGGTCGCCTTCTAAAATACTTCTATCCATAAAAGCGCCGGGGTCCCCCTCGTCTGCATTACAGATAATGAATTTTTCCTTATCCTGCTGTTTTCTGGTAATCTCCCATTTAAGTCCGGTTGGAAAACCTCCGCCTCCTCGGCCCCTGAGTCCCGACTTTTTAACAGTGTCAACGACTTCATCCCCGGACATTTGAGTAAGCGCCCTTCCAAGTGCCTGATAGCCTCCCAGTGCTATATACTCACTGATATCCTCAGGGTTAATAAGCCCGCAGTTTCTCAGTGCAACTCGTAATTGCTTCTTATAAAAGGTCATCTCTTCCTGGGTGTGAACCTTCTCCTGAGTCTTGGGGTCCTTGTAAAGTAGCCTTTCCACCTTATTACCGTTTATAATATGTTCTTCTACAATTTCTTTTGCATCCTTAGGGTTTACGCGAACATAAAATACATTGTCAGGTTCGACTTTAACAATGGGACCCTGTTCACAAAATCCGAAACAGCCCGTCCGTATCACCTGAACCTGTTCTGACAAGCCCTTTGCCTTTAGGATAGCCCCCAAATTTCTGATAACTTTATCACTGTCACTGGCCAGACAGCCTGTTCCACCGCAAACCAAAATGTTTTTGTTTGTTGCTGTTGCATCCCGGTGCTGTCTTACCTTGACTTTTCCAGCGGCTTCCTGCTTGATTTTATCCAGCTCCGCCAGGGATTTAATCTGCATGTTGTTCCTCCTCCCTGCGGTACATCTCAATAATACCGTCAATATCTTCTACTTTCACTCTTCCAAAGACTTTGTCGTCCACCATAACGACAGGTGCAAGTCCGCAAGCACCGATACAGCGCACATCTTTCATGGTAAACAAACCGTCCTTTGTTGTCTCATTAGCTTCAACACCAAGTTTTTCCTTGAACTTTGCAATAATTTTGTCCGCTCCCCTTACAAAACAGGCGGTCCCCATACAAACACTTATTGTATGCAGGCCACTAGGCTTTGTCGTAAAATAAGAATAAAAACTGACAACTCCATACACTTCCGCTCCCGGAATACCCAGCTTGCGTGCCACAAATAGCTGTACATCTCTGGGCAGATATCCAAAAATATTCTGAGCCTTGTGCAGTATTTCAATAAGTGCACCCTTGGTCGTTTCAAGACTTTCTATATATGCTTCCAACTGATCAAACTTTTCCTTGGGGAGTTTGCGTTCAGTTGGTTCCATAACATCTATTTCCTGTGGTTTTGTCATATAAATCACCAACTTTCCAAAAGACTTATATATAATAATTCCAAATAAGCCGGGTTTTAATGCAATTCCAAGTAAAAAGTGCATGTGAATTTTTCTTGTTTAGGATGCCACCAATTCAAGGCAAACAAAAACAGCAGCCTCAGGCATTCTGAGGCTGCTGTTTTTGTATTATTTATTCTTATTTAATTACTGTCTTACCACCCATGTAAGGTTGCAATGCAACCGGTATATTTACCGAACCGTCTGAATTAAGGTTATTTTCCAGGAACGCAATAAGCATTCTAGGAGGAGCAACAACCGTATTATTCAGTGTATGTGCAAAGTATTTTCCATTTTCACCGTCAACACGGATTTTCAAGCGGCGAGCCTGAGCATCTCCAAGGTTTGAACAGCTTCCAACCTCGAAATATTTCTTTTGTCTTGGTGACCATGCTTCTATATCCACTGAATTAACCTTCAAATCAGCAAGGTCTCCTGAACAACATTCCAAGGTTCTAACGGGAATGTCCAGTGAACGGAATAAATCTACTGTGTTCTGCCACATTTTATCGTACCACATCATGCTGTCCTCAGGCTTACAAACAACTACCATTTCCTGTTTTTCAAACTGATGAATTCTGTAAACTCCTCTTTCCTCTATACCATGAGCTCCTTTTTCTTTTCTGAAGCAGGGTGAATAGCTGGTAAGAGTGTGAGGCAGTGATGCCTCAGGAATTATAGTGTCTATAAACTTACCTATCATAGAGTGTTCACTTGTACCAATGAGGAATAAATCTTCACCCTCTATTTTATACATCATAGCTTCCATTTCGGCAAAGCTCATAACACCAGTTACAACCTCGCTGCGTATCATGAAAGGAGGTATGCAGTAGGTGAAGCCACGGTCTATCATAAAATCTCTGGCATATGAAATTACAGCGGAATGAAGTCTTGCAATATCCCCCATCAGATAGTAAAAGCCATTTCCCGCAACCTTTCTGGCACTGTCCAAATCAATTCCCTTTAACTTCTCCATAATTTCAGTGTGATATGGAATCTCAAACTCAGGTACTACTGGCTCTCCATAGCGTTGAACCTCTACGTTCTCGCTGTCATCCTTTCCTATAGGAACACTTGGGTCGATTATATTAGGAATGGTCATGAGAATGTTTTTCACCTTCTCTTCAAGCTCATTTTCTTGTACTTCCAACGCTGCCAGGCGTTCAGATTGAGCCGTAACCTGCTGCTTCATATCCTCTGCTTCAGCCTTTTTACCCTGAGCCATAAGTCCGCCAATCTGCTTGGAAATCTTGTTTCTGTTGGCTCTTAAAGTTTCAGCCTCCTGCATTGTGCTTCTCAGCTCAAAATCCAGAGCGATAACCTCATCAACTAAACCAAGCTTTCTATCCTGAAATTTATTCCTTATATTCTGCTTTACAATTTCGGGATTTTCTCTGACAAATCTTAAATCTAACATCCTTGTTCCTCCTGTATCAAATATTTTAGTCAAAAAAACCTTCTGTCCCAAATAATACTGGGACGGAAGGTATCCGCGTTGCCACCCAAATTGCCGATAAAAATTACCGGCCTCTCGACATAAGTACTATAAAGGGTACCAACCTTTCGATTCATCACCGACAGCTCCAAAAGTGGATAGATTCATTATTTCACCGATTTTCACCATCCACCGGCTCTCTTTAGAAATAAACAAATCATAGCTTTTATTATCACTGTTTTTTGATATTTTAATATATTATTTTCTATTATATATATATTTATTCCAGTTTTCAAGTGTGCATGTTGTTTTACTCAACTGCTTCACATTCACGCATTGCAAGAATAGTTTGCTCTATCAGGTAATCCAGTTCCCAACCCAGTAATTCAGCTCCACGTTCTATAACCTCTCTGGAACATCCGGCTGCAAAGTTGGATGTCTTATATTTTTTCTTAACTGATTTAACTTCAAGATCTGAAACACTTTTGGAAGGTCGCATAAGAGCAACTGCGCCAATGAGTCCCGTAAGCTCATCCACTGCATAAAGCACCTTTTCCATTTGATGTTCAGGCTTTATATCCACAGTAAGACCATAGCCATGACTTGCAGTAGCACGAATAATCCTCTCGTCTATTCCTCTTTCCTTCATAATCTCCTGCTGTTTAATACAGTGTTCATCCGGATATTGCTCAAAATCCAGATCATGCAGTAAACCCACAATCCCCCAGAAATCTTCTTCCTCAGAGTAACCCAGCTGTCTTGCAAAATATCTCATAACACCTTCAACAACCTGTGCGTGCTTTAAATGAAAAGCATCTTTGTTATACTCTGTAAGGAGTTCCCATGCTTTTTCTCTCGTAATTGTACTCATACTTATTCCACCTCTTAAAAAAAAATTTATAGATACATATATTATAGTCGATTTACAGCGGCTTCAAGCTGTAAAAAAGCCTTTTCCAGTATCACTCTTGGACAGGCAATATTTATCCTTTGAAAGCCTTTTCCCTCTTCCCCGAACATTGTCCCGCCATCAAGCCACAGCTTTGCATCACTTACTATAAGTTTTTCAAGTTCCGCTTCAGTTAACCCAAGCTTTTTAAAATCCAGCCATATCAGATAAGTTCCCTGTGGCTCCACAAGCTTCACCTGTGGCAATCTTTCTGCAAGAAAGTTTCTGACAAATGACAAGTTTCCCGCCAGATAAGCCTTTAGCTGTTGCAGCCATTCATAACCATGCTCATAAGCTGCTTTACAGGCAACAATTCCCATAGTATTTATTTGACCATGTCCGATATTGTTAATTTCATTCTTTATTGCTTTCTTAAGTTCTCTGTTACTTATTATGATATTGGACACTTGCAGTCCCGCAAGGTTAAAGGTCTTACTGGGAGCGGTACATGTAATAGTAATATCGGCAAATTCAGGCTTTATATTTGCAAACACCTGATGTCTGTACCCGTTATAAATAAAATCCGCGTGAATTTCATCTGCCACAACTGTAACACCATGCTTCAGGCAAATATCTCCCAGTCTTATAAGCTCCTCTTTTGTCCATACTCTGCCTACCGGATTATGGGGATTGCACAGAATGAACAATTTGACACCGTTCGCTATTATTTTGGTCTCAAAATCTTCAAAATCTATAGAATAGGTTCCCTCGTTATATATAAGAGGATTATTTACAAGAGTTCGTTCATTATCAATTATTACGTTTGAAAAAGGATAATACACGGGTCTCTGAATCATAACCGCATCACCTTTGTCAGTCAATGTCCTGACGGCCATGGCAATTGCAAAAACAACACCGGGTGTTTTAACAAGCCATGACGGGTGTATTTCCCAATCATAGTTGTCCATAAACCACTTTTGGAGGACCAGAAAATAATCCTCCCTTGTTTCAGAGTATCCGAATATACCGTGTTTACCTGATTTTACCAGTGCCTCTATGACAGGGGCCGGTGTTCTGAAATCCATATCTGCAACCCACAAAGGTATTGCATCATCAGGCATTCCGTTTCTCCCATGGAAGTCATGCTTAACTGAATTGGTATTTTTCCTGTCAATTACTTCGTCAAAGTTATAGTTCATAAATAACCTCCTTTACACTTAAATTAATTCCTTTAATCTTACATTGTTAGAAAATTAAAGTCAATATCATACTAAACATATATGAAAAATATTATTATTAATTCAAAAGATATTGACATTTAAATATACGAGGAATATAATTAATACATACTAATTATATAGGAAATATATGAAATATGTATACCGATTTCCTATATGCATAACTCGTTGATAATTACATTAAACTAATATAAAAGGAGTGTATTAAACATGGCAAAAATATTTAAAAGCCTTACTGACCTGATTGGTAAAACGCCTCTTCTTGAACTTTCAAACTATGAAAAAGCACACGCTTTAAAAGCAACTGTTATTGCAAAACTGGAATATTTTAATCCGGCAGGAAGCGTTAAGGATAGAATAGCAAAGGCTATGATTGATGATGCCGAAGCAAAGGGTATTTTAAAGGAAGGTTCTATAATAATCGAGCCTACCAGTGGAAATACAGGAATTGGCCTGGCATCTGTTGCTGCTGCAAGAGGATATAAAATAATTCTCACCATGCCTGAAACAATGAGTATAGAACGTAGAAATCTCTTAAAGGCATATGGTGCCGAGCTTGTATTAACCGAAGGTGCAAAGGGTATGAAAGGTGCCATCGCAAAGGCCGAAGAACTGGCATCATCAACTCCGAACAGCTTTATTCCAGGTCAGTTTGTGAATCCCGCAAATCCTGAGGTTCACAAAGCTACTACCGGTCCTGAAATATGGGAAGACACAGACGGAAAAGTTGATATATTTGTTGCCGGAATAGGAACAGGCGGAACAATCACCGGAACCGGTGAATACCTGAAGTCACAGAACCCAAATGTAAAAGTAGTTGCAGTTGAACCTGCAAGCTCCCCCGTTCTCTCCAAAGGAACTGCAGGCCCACACAAGATACAGGGCATAGGTGCCGGTTTTGTTCCCGATACCTTGAATACTAAGATATATGATGAAATAATTGCAGTTGAAAACGATGATGCTTTTGTAGCCGGAAGAGAACTTTCAAAGGCAGAAGGCCTTTTGGTAGGTATTTCATCAGGTGCGGCACTTTGGGCTGCAACAGAGCTTGCAAAACGTCCTGAAAACGCCGGAAAGAATATCGTAGTACTACTTCCAGATACCGGTGAAAGATATCTTTCAACACCTTTATTCTCTGAATAATAAACTCAATAAATTAAAATCACCAGGCAAAAGGCAGATGAAAGCTGTAAGAAGGCGTTCTTCTGCCTTTTGCTTTGTTATGTTTGTTCTGCCGCCATTGAAATAACACATTATAAATGTTAAAGTATATTCAACAAGTACACAAAAAGACAGCAAATAGTGAGGATGTGAACAGATTGGTTGTGTTGATTACAGCAGGTGGAACAACTGAAAAAATCGATGACGTTAGAGCTATTTCAAACAATTCCACCGGACGATTAGGGACTGCAATAGCAGAGGCTTTTTTGAATTGTAAAAGTATTTCTATAGAAAAGATTTACTATGTCTGCGGACAAAGTGCAGTTGTACCTTCATCAGATAAAGTAAGTATAATTAGGATAGAAAGTGTAGCACAGCTTGCATCTATGCTGGAAGAAATCCTTACCAGCCACATTGTTGATATAGTGGTTCACTCTATGGCAGTAAGCGACTACGGTGTTGATTGCGTTACAACTAAGGCCAGTATTTGCAAATCCATTGGAAGCTATATTCTTGAGAATCCCGAGAAAATCGCAGCTCTGTCTCCAAAAGACCTTGCTACAAACATAACCAACTATGTTTTTAACAACTCAGCAATTAATAATGAAAATAAGCTTAGTTCCGATATAAAAGACCTTATAATAAGTCTGAAAAAGACTCCTAAAATCATTGGAATGATTAAAAAATTTCAACCGGAAACAACACTTGTAGGCTTTAAGCTATTGAGTAACGTAGCTGAAGAAGAGTTAATAGACATCGGATACAGCCTCCTTGAGAGAAACAATTGTGAAATGGTACTGGCAAATGATATGAGCCGAATTAACAATGACAGTCATACAGGGCATCTGATCTTCAAGGATAAGTCGTACCTGACCTATGAAACAAAAGCACAAATAGCAGCTGCAATAGTTGCTCACTCTATTGAAATTACTTTGGGCAAAGGGAGGGTTTAGAATGAAAAATATTATTCTTGGAGTGACAGGAAGTATCGCAGCCTACAAAGGGGCCGATATAGCAAATATACTGACCAAGCGTGGTTACAACGTTGATGTTATTATGACAAAGAGTGCAATGGAATTTATTACTCCCCTTACCTTTCAATCCCTGACCAAAAATAAGGTTTACTGGAACATGTTTGAGGAGATTACACCTAAAGAAATAAAGCACATATCTCTTGCAAAGAAAGCGGACTTGTGTCTGATTGCTCCTGCCAGTGCTAACCTGATAGGCAAAATTGCCTCCGGTATCGCCGATGATATGCTGACAACGGTAGTAATGGCAATGAACAATATTCCGGTCTACATTTGCCCTGCCATGAATACCAACATGTACAACAATCCAATTGTTCAACGAAATATCAGAACTCTTTCGGAATTGGGTTACAGGTTTATTGATCCCAAAGAGGCTGTTCTTGCCTGCGGAGACCTTGGGAAGGGTGCATTGGCTGACGTTGAAACTATAGTAAATACTGTAGAAACATATTTTAAATAACTCCAATGGTGGTATATATATTGTAGCATTGTTAAAATAAATCAGGAGGCCTTTCAATGAAGGAATTAATCGATAAACTATATGAAACACATGGGCTTGAAAGAAGTGAACTACTCCTTTTACTAAACAATTTCAATCCAGATATAAGCGAATATCTGTTTGAAAAAGCACGTTCAGTTTCCAGAAGCCATTTTGGTAACTCCATTTATACAAGGGGTTTAATAGAGTTTACTAATTTTTGTAAAAACGATTGTTATTACTGCGGTATCAGCAGAAGTAATAAAAATGCAGACAGATACAGATTAAGTATGGAAGAAATCCTCTCATGCTGTGAAACAGGGTACGAACTTGGTTTCAGAACCTACGTTTTACAGGGTGGTGAGGATGGATATTATTCAGAAGACAAAATTGTTGAAATAATTAAAGGCATTAAATCAGCGTACCCGGACTGTGCCATAACTCTGTCAATAGGTGAACACAGCTACGAATCCTACAAAAGATTTTTCGAGGCCGGAGCTGACCGCTATCTGTTGCGTCATGAGACGGCAACGGACGAGCATTACAACAAGCTCCATCCCACAGAACTTTCATTGGCTGAAAGAAAGCAATGCCTGTATAATCTAAAAGAAATCGGGTTTCAGGTAGGAACCGGCTTTATGGTAGGCTCTCCATTCCAAACAATGGAGAACATAGTAGAGGACTTACTGTTTATAAAGGAATTTAAGCCCCATATGATTGGGATAGGGCCTTTCATCCCACATAAGGACACACGGTTTTTAAACGAAAAACAAGGTAGCCTTGAATTGACACTTATACTTATAGGAATATTAAGGCTAATGAACCCAAAAGCCCTTATACCTGCAACAACTGCGTTGGGAACAATTGATTCAAAGGGACGTGAAATGGGTATACTGGCAGGGGCAAACGTTGTAATGCCAAACCTTTCACCTGTTTCTGTCAGAAAAAAATATGCTTTGTATGACAACAAGATATGCACCGGAGAAGAAGCAGCAGAATGCAGGTTCTGCCTTCAAAACCGTATGCAGAAAATCGGTTATGAGCTTGTTGTGGACCGAGGAGATTATAAGGAATAACAGAAAGTTTTTCTGTTTTAACACTGATACTCCCGTATAAAATTATATCAATGATTGCTTCCAAGATATTTGCAAGAGTTTCTAGCGGCTCATCTTAGGATATTTTACCGTCGCTCACATTCATCGTCCGTGATTCATTGTGTCGCTAAAACCTATATCGTATAGGTTTTCCGGTAAAATATCCATCTTCGCCTATAAACTTCTGCAAATATCTTTAACCAAGCTTCCATTGATACAATTTATACTCCTGAGTACAGGTTAAAAAGTTAAAAATTATTTGCGATAACCCATTTATTTTTTGCTAAATGTTATTTAAGCAGAGCATTTGCTATAAGCTTGTCAAACTTCCTTATATCAACACCTTTTTGCAGATTTATTTTAATATGACCAGCCCGAGTCCACAACTCAACTTCAGCATTAAAATCCAAAAATCTTCCTGCATTTTCTGTTGACCACATATTAATGGATGAATACGGTAAAGAGTACACCTCAACCTTTTTACCGGTTAGTCCCTGTGCATCCCTTACAATAAGCCTCTTATTGGTGAAAACTGCGGTATCACGGAATGTTTTATACGCAGCTACTGCCACTTCTCCCTCAACCATCAGATCGTTAACGTCTTCAGGGATAGGACATTCAGATACCAGAGTCCATGCCAGAATACTATTTGTTTCAGCCATGCAAAATTCCTCCTTATGGTTTAATATTGTTCTAAACCCATAGTAAAAGTGTATTCAATTACCAATATACTATACCGAGAAACGGAATTCAATTATCTTACTACTCTGGCACTCTGCCCTTTCATAACACTTTCAACTTCCTTTAGATTTGCCATGGAAGTATCACCGGGAGTAGTCATTGCAAGTGCCCCGTGTGCAACGCCATAGTTTACAGCCTTCTGAGCATCTCCTGTTTTCATCAGTCCATAAACCAAGCCCGATGCAAAGCTGTCTCCTCCGCCTACCCTGTCATAAATCTCAAGTCCCGGGAATTCGATGGACTTGTAAATAGTGCCATCCGCCCAGCATATTGCACGCCAGTCATTAACAGTAGCAGTTTTAACTCCTCTTAATGTTGTTGCAACTACTTTCAAATTAGGATATTCTTTGACAACCCTGTCTATCATTTTTTTGTAGCCTTCTATATCAAGTTCTTTGAGATTTTTGTCATTGCCTTCAACCTCAAAACCCAGACATTGAGTAAAGTCCTCTTCATTTCCAATCATTACATCTATATACTTTGCAATCTCCTTGTTTACTTCCTGTGCCTTCTTGTTCCCTCCGATATAGTTCCAGAGAGAAGGTCTGTAGTTTAAGTCATAGGATACAATAGTATTGTACTTCTTTGCAGTTTTAACGGCCTCAATAACTACCTCAGGTGTAGTCTCAGACAATGCTGCAAAAATTCCGCCTGTGTGGAACCATCTTGCTCCCAGTTTACCGAAAATATATTCCCAGTCAATGTCCCCGGCCTTCAACTGTGATGCCGCAGTGTTTGCTCTGTCGGAAACACCGAGGGCAGCTCTGATTCCAAAGCCTTTTTCTGTAAAATTCAGTCCGTTTCTTACAGCCCTGCCAATGCCATCAAAAGGTATCCATTTAACGAGAGAGGTATCAACTCCGCCTTGTAGAATCAAGTCTTCAATAAGCTTTCCTATATCATTATCAGCAAAAGCAGTAACAACAGCACATTTCATTCCAAAGCACTTGCGAAGTCCACGGGATACATTGTATTCTCCTCCACCTTCCCACGCTTTGAATTCTCTGCTGTTTCTTATTCTTCCATCTCCCGGATCAAGTCTTAGCATTACTTCTCCAAGAGAAATACAATCATATGTATAACTTCCTTCAGGTTTTAAATTCAGAATAGACATAATAGCCTCATTATTTGATGTGTAGAATCACTTTCATGCCCTAGCCTGCTTTACCTTTTCAATAAACTGTTTGCCTATAGTAACGATTGACTCATAGTCACCTTTTTTAGCTCCAGCAGTTAAATTTCCGCCAACTCCTACAGCAACACTTCCGGCTTTTATCCATTCTGCTGTGTTTTCAAGGTTTACTCCTCCGGTAGGCATAAGTTTAATCTGAGGCAACGGTCCTCTGAATGCCTTGATAATGGCAGGGCCAAAAAGTTCTCCCGGGAATACCTTTACAATATCAGCACCTGCCTCCAAGCACTCAACAGCCTCTTTGACAGTCATGGCTCCGGGCATACAAGCTACCTGATATCTGTTGCAAACCTTAACAACCTCTTTGTTCAGGCAAGGGCTTACAACAAACTGAGCCCCTGCAAGAATTGCTGCTCTTGCTGTCTCAGGGTCAAGAATAGTACCTGCTCCGATGAGAATCTTATTGTCCTTATTTGACTTTGCCAACTCCTTAATTACATCTAGTGCACCATTTACCGTAAAGGTTATTTCAATGGCATTGATTCCCGCCTCTATGCAGGAGTCAGCTATTTTCATGGCCTGTTCAGAGCTATCAGCCCTGACAACAGCAACAACACCGCAATCGCAAATCTTTTTCAGCACTTCATTCTTATCCATAATATTACCTCATCAAAAAATATTGAATAACTACATCTTATATATTAATATACTAGTATACAAGTTGAGTGTCAATCCACTAAATTTAATACCCCATTACTCTAAAGTTAAGATAAAAGTGCACAGCTGTAAATTGTAAATGTGCTGCTTACTGTGCTAAAATTGAACAGGAGTTGATTAAAGTTTTATCATTTATAGGAGAGTACAATGAATAGATTTCAAAGAAATGTACTTCCATTAAAAGAAGTAATTTATATGGAAGTTAAAAATAAAATACTTAATCTTGAATATAAACCCGGTCAAATGATTAGCGAAACAGAAATATCCGAACTGCTGAATGTCAGCAGGACACCCGTAAGAGAAGTTTTTATTCGGCTTTCCTATGAAAAGCTGATTGATATATATCCCCAGAAGGGCACATTTGTGTCTCTTGTAGACCTTTCCTATGTAAAGGAGAGTGTTTATATGAGAAACCTTCTCGAATGTCAGATTGCGAGTGAAATAATCGACAGCGGAATGAAGGATTTACCTGTTGAAATAAAAAAGAATATACGGTTGCAGAAAGATTTAGTTGAAAATGAAGGCAATATAGAAGAATTTCTGGAACTTGATAATGACTTTCACAAGGTTATATTCAAGGCGGTAAACCATGAAACAATCTGGGATATTATTAGTACGACCAGAATTCACTACAACAGATTCAGGCTTTTGACCATGTATGAGCCTGAAATGTTGAACAGGGTATTCCAAGAGCATTTTGACATTATGACCAAAATTGAAAAGGGCGACAAAACAGGATGCAATGCCTTACTTAAAAAGCATCATTATAACGGATTGCAACATGCAGATATCCTAAAGGAAAAGTATCCGGGTTACTTTCTATAATAGGATTATAAGGAGTTGTCACAAAATTAATTTTTATCTTTTTTAGCCTGTACTAGGAGTATAAATTGTATCAATGGAAGCTTGGTTAAAGATATTTGCAGATTTTATAGGCGAATACGGATATTTTACCGGAAAACCTATCACGATGATATGCTCCCCTTATGGTAGACAGACAAAATAATTAAAACTGTTTATCAAAAGGAGGAGCATATTTTTGTGAAAATAATACGTAAATTTACATCAGATGAGAAA
>JAEYNY010000160.1 GCA_023412275.1 Bacillota bacterium | reverse complement strand
TGCCCAACTTACCATTCCCTTTGCTGCATCTACGTGACAAACCTCAGCTCCTGCATAGGCAGTTGCAACAGTGGCACCCCCTGTATAGGCAAATAGGTTAAGAACCTTGATAGGTCTGTTTGCCTTTTGAATACTATTTATCATCCACTTCCAGTTAACGGCCTGTTCTGGAAACAGACCTGTATGCTTGAAACCTGTAGGTTCTATATAAAACTTCAATTCATTAAAGGATACTGTCCAACGTTTAGGTACCTTTTTTTTAAATTCCCATTGTCCTCCACCACTTTGGCTTCTATGGTAATGTGCATCAGCCTTGTCCCACATCTTTTTATCCTTTAGAGGCCAGATTATCTGCGGATCAGGTCTTCTAAGTATGACATTCCCCCACCGTTCAAGCTTTTCACCGTCTCCAGTCTCTATTAATTCATATTCCTTCCATTCGTCTGCCAGTAACATTTATTTTCCTCCATTTATTTTTCCTTCATTAATATATGCATTATTTTAAGCCAATACCTATAGTTCTTCTCTGTACTTATTCATAAGATTCTTAAACAACTCTGCACTTGTAGGCGGTGTGTAGGTAATAGTGTTTGCTCCTGCTTCTATTGTTTGCCTTATGCTCTCTAAAGTGGGGCCTCCCGTTGCAATTATGGGAACCTCTGGGAATCTACTTCGGATTTCCTTTACAACTGTGGGTGTTTTCCCTGCACATGATACATTGAGAATAGAAGCCCCGGCATTGAGTCTGCTTTGTATATCTGTTTTTTCTGAAGCCACTGTAATTACAATTGGGATATCTATTTTCATATTTAACTGTCTGATAATTTCATTTGGGGTGGGAGCATTAACAACAACTCCTATGGCCCCCTGAAATTCAGCATCCATAGCAATATTTATAACTCTTTTGCCGGTTGTAGTGCCTCCCCCTACTCCACAAAATACTGGAATATCCGATGCAGTTATTATAGCATGAGTAATTACCGGCTGTGGTGTAAAAGGATAAACTGCAATAACTGCATGTGCATTGCAATTCTTTATTATAGCAACATCAGTAGAAAAAAGAAGGGACTTTATATTTTTCCCGAAAATATTTATTCCACTGGCCTGATTTATAATTTCAGGTATCTTCACCATATGCTTTCGCAAGTTTCCTTCAATTTCCGGTACGAACATTTGATTTTTCCTCCCTTAATATATATGGTACTATAATAACCTTTTTACATAAATTGCATACTTTATCCACGTAATAGTATACTAAAAAATCATATACTAGTATACCGACATTCCGATATTTATTTAGGTATTGTAATTCAAACCAGTCATGGTAGAATTATATTCGGCTATTATTAAAATCAATAATAAGGAGTTTGATTTATGATAAATAAGAATACCCTGCCAACAAGTTTCCTTGGATGTGAAAGTGACTTTGAGAACTCCGATATTGTAATTTTCGGGGCTCCATACGATGGTACAACTACATTCAGACCTGGCACAAGATTTGCTCCTACTGCCATGAGAACTGATTCTATTGGCCTTGAAACTTACAGCCCATACTTTGATGCTGATATTTCGGATTATAAAATTCATGACTACGGCGATCTTGATCTGCCCTTTGGTTCACCAGACAAAGCATTGAAAATGATATCAGAAACTTCCAAGTTAATTTTTGAAAGTGGTAAAAAGCCACTTATGATTGGCGGAGAACATCTTGTATCACTGCCTTCAATTGAACAGGCTGCAATACTATACCCTGATCTCAGGATTATTCATTTTGACGCTCATACTGATTTGAGAGAAGAATACATCGGAGAACCTTTATCACACTCAACGGTTATAAGAAGAGCATGGGATATATTAGGAGACAATCGCATCTATCAGTTTGGTATAAGAAGCGGAACAAGAGAGGAATTTTACTGGGCCAAAGATGGTCATACCAACCTCTGTCTTCATAATTTTGATACACTAGCAAATGCTGTATCTCAAATTGGCACTATGCCAGTTTATCTTACAATAGATTTGGATGTTCTCGATCCGTCAATTTTTTCAGGGACAGGTACCCCAGAAGCAGGAGGAGTTACATTCCTCGAATTGATAAATGCTCTTAAAGCGGTATCTTCGTTGAATATAATAGGTGCCGATGTAGTGGAACTGTCACCTCACTATGATCACAGCGGTGCTTCTACTGCCGTCGCATGCAAGGTTTTAAGAGAAGTCATCCTAACAATGCAGAATTTTTAAATTCTAGAGACATTAAAAACCCCGTTATCTCTTAGTAAGATAACGGGGTTTTGTATTATAAAGGTTTACAGTGCTTTCTCTCCTCTTTCTCTTGTTCTGATACGGATACAGTCTTCAAGATCAAATATAAATATTTTACCGTCTCCTACCTCTCCGGTTTGCGAGTACTGAATAATAGTTTCAGCTATCAGCTCAACCTTTTCATCTGAAGACACCAATTCAAGCTTTACTTTTGGGAGAACGTTTAAGGATACCTCTGTACCTCTGTAAAATTCTTTCCATCCCATTTGCTTTCCTGCACCCATTACCTGTGTAATGGTGATGCCGTCTATATCAATTGCCAGGAGTGCTTCCTTTAGTTCTTCAAGTTTTGACGGCCTGATAATTGCCTCTATTTTTTTCATGTCACATCCTCCTTGTTACATGGTAGTTATTTTTTCTTTTATTAATCCATTCCCGTAAAAGAAGGATATGCAGATTCTCCGTGCTGTGTTATGTCCAAACCCTCAGACTCTTCTCGGGGAGCAACTCTGATTTCCTTCATAATTAATTTAACTACAAACATAATCACTGCTGTTCCTACTACGGCAAAAGCTATTGTTACCGCTACACTTATTATCTGGGCTACAAATAACCTTGTGTCTCCAAATACGAGACCATCCCATTTTGCTGCTGAATTTATTGAAGTTTTGGCAAACAACCCTGTTGCAATGCCACCCCATATACCGCCTATGCCATGACAGCCAAAAGCATCAAGTGCATCATCATAGCCGAATCTTGGTTTTATAACACTCATTGCAAAATAACAGATAGGGCTTACAACTGCTCCTATTATAAGGGATGCCCAGATAGGCACAAAACCTGCTCCCGGTGTTATTGCTACAAGGCCAACTACCGCACCGGTGGCTGCACCTAACATAGTAGGCTTTCCTCTTGTAATTTTCTCAACCAACATCCATGAAATAAGTGCCATTGCAGCAGATGTGTTTGTAGTCATCAATGCATGAACAGCCAATTCCCCACTGCCCAAGGCACTTCCTGCATTAAAACCAAACCAGCCGAACCAAAGTACGGCAGCGCCGATAAATACTAAAGGTATATTGTGGGGCTGATGAGAAGTCATTCCATAGCCTTTTCTTTTACCCAATATAATTGCTGCCACCAAACCTGAAATACCGGAACTTATGTGAACTACATTACCTCCTGCAAAGTCAATAGCTCCAAGATTTCTCAGCAAACCACCTACGCCCCACATCATATGAGCCATTGGGTAATATACGATTAATGACCACAATCCTATAAAAAGAACCAGTGATGAAAATTTCATCCTTTCGACTAGAGCACCTGTAATCAGTGCCGGAGTTATTATTGCAAACATCATCTGAAAAGCTGCAAATAAAGTATGTGGTATAGTTCCTGCATAATCAGCATTTGGCTGTCCTGATACATTTCTGAAAAAAGCCCAGTCCAAATTCCCTATAATTCCACCCATATCCTTTCCAAATGACAGAGAATAGCCTACAGCTACCCAGAGTACCGATGCAAGACCTGCAATAAAAAAAGAAGCCATAATAGTACTCAATACGTTTTTCCTTTTTACCATTCCTCCGTAAAAAAGTGCTAAACCCGGTGTCATAAAGAATACCAAAGCAGTTGACACCAACATAAAGGCTGTATCGCCAGTGTTAACGTTTCCCATAATTTTACCCCCATGTTTTATAATTTGAACTACAGAAGCATTAAATAAAAAAAGCATGTAAAGAGATAGAACTATCCTCTTTAACACGCCATTGTGAATAAATAATTATTAAAACCCTTACAAATACAGAAAGCTACTTATTAAATCAATTTTACAGAATTTGATTTATAAGCAGCCTCATTGCTGTTTTTGATATTTAATTAATAATATGCAGTAATGTTACCATTTGTTATTCGAAAATTCAAGTAATTTGTTTAAAAGCTCTCAATAATTTCCTCAGCTACCTTTAACTGCGATGTTCTTGTATCCATTGCCCGCTTTTGAATATACCGATGCGCTTGTGGTTCAGTCATAATCATCTTTTCTACAAGAATCCATTTTGCTTTTTCTATAATCTTGCGATCCTTCATTTTCTTTTCCAGATCTTCGTTTATAGTTTTTAATCCCATTAGTGACTTACGGGATTGAGCAGCAAATCTGGCCGTTTGCAATAAAGTCATTTTGTTTATGGGCTTAGGCAGTATCAATGCCCCTACTTTTTCAAGCCTATACTGCATATCCTCCAGATGCTCATGTTTAGCCAATACTATTATTCCCGCATCCGTATTGTCTGCAATATCCAAAATAAAATCAATTCCAAGTTCATCCTGTAAAGGTGAATTAACCAATATCAGTTCAGGTTCAAAAAAATCGAGTTTACGTCTGGCAGCACTTGCCGATAACGAGTATTCCGCCGACGAATATCCCTGTTGCAGCATGAGGGCTCTGATTTCTTTAATTAACTCAGGCTTACTGCATACTATAAGAATCCCTCCTGCACTCATTGGCATCACCTCCATTTGAATGGGGAATAATTATAGCTAATTTACTGCCGTAACGTAAGTATCCGTTAATTAATATGCAGTAAGGTAATTATCTATCTCCCAAGGATAAACTGTGCTGTTGTATTTAGTCCATTCCAGTTCTTTAGCTGATATATACTTTGAATATATGTGTTCTCCTAAAACCTCCCTGATATAAGTATCCTTCTTCATTTCTTCCAATGCTAAGTATAAATTGGAGGGAAGCCTTTGTATCTTCAGCTCTTTCTCTTGTTCAGGTGTAAGGTTATAAGTATTAATCTCAACAGGGTCAGGTATTTTCATTTGCTTTTGCAGTCCATCCAAGCCTGCTTCCAGAATCAATGCCAATGTAAGGTACGGATTACAAGATGGGTCAGGACTTCTTAATTCTATTCTAGTTGCCTCACCTTTTGGAGCAGGAACTCTTAAAAGAGGGCTTCTGTTCATATGTGACCATGCAATGTGAATAGGAGCCTCAAAGCCCGGTACAAACCTCTTATATGAGTTTACCAGAGGGTTTGCAACCGCAGTGAAACCCTTGACATGTTCCAGTACGCCGGCAGCAAACATTTTTGCCGTGTCGGATATATCTCTACTGTTTTCACCTGCATTAAAAAGGTTCTTGCCGTCTTTAAACAGAGACATGTTTATGTGCATGCCAGAACCATAGTCGTCAAAAATTGGTTTAGGCATGAAAGTTGCATGCAGTCCGTTTCTTTGTGCAACAATTTTTACTACTGTTCTGAATGTCATTATTCTGTCTGCAGCAGTCATAACATCGCTGTACCTGAAATCAACCTCATGCTGTCCGGCTGCATTTTCGTGATGTGATGCCTCTGTTTCAAAGCCCATATCTTCAAGCACCATGCAAATTTCTCTTCTGCAATTTTCACCCAGATCAGTAGGAGCCATATCAAAATAGCCTGCTGAATCATGCGTTTTTGTAGTAGGCCTGCCTTCAGCATCTATATGAAACAGGAAAAATTCACACTCAGGTCCTATATTGAAGGTATAACCTTGTTTTTTTGCCTTTTCTGCTGATCTTTTCAGAACATACCTGGGGTCTCCCATAAACTGGGAACCATCATAATTCTTGATATCGCAT
The DNA here is from genome assembly GCA_023412275.1 of Bacillota bacterium. GTDB lineage: Bacteria > Bacillota > Clostridia > Acetivibrionales > DSM-1351 > Ruminiclostridium. The sequence continues at coordinate 4,261 of JAEYNY010000160.1, read as the reverse complement.
ATAAATCTTGCAACCTTGCCATGCTGCGGTCTCCAGGGAATAACGGAAAATGTGTTGAGATCCGGAAACAGCAGCATATCTGACGATTCCACCTCGGAAAATCCCGCAATGGCTGATGCGTCAAAAATTACTCCCTCATCAAGAGCTCTCTCAAGTAGTTGTGAATTTATAGCAATGTTTTTCATTCTGCCGAATATATCTGAAAACTGCAGTCTGATAAATTTTACATCATTTTGATCTATAAATTTCAAAACATCATTCTTAGTAGCCATTTTCCCACCTCTTTCCTTTATGTTTTATTACTAGTATTTTACACTATTTATTAATTATGTGTATATAGCTGTTTATATGGATTCTTTGTATTTGCAGTCAGCTTTATAAAGTTTGATTTTAATATATCATTTTTATCATATCCAAAATTTTTACAGAAATCCTCCACTATACCGTCAATCTGCTTTTTGTCCTCTTCTGTTGCAGAGGTTGCTGAAACCTGAGGAGGAAGGCCCTCGGGAATATCATTACATCTCAAGTATATGGCACCGCCATGCATTCCAGTACCACAAAAATTACCCACCGGAATTCCATCCACACCTATTCCGAGTACAATAATTATTCCTCCTGCCTGGTATTCACCTAAAAAGTCGCCGGTTTTACCTCCAACAACAACAATAGGTTTTTGTTCCTTATACTCTTTCATGTGTATTCCCACTCGATAGCCAGCATTTCCCTTTATAAGGATTTTACCGCCTCTCATACCGTAACCTGTAGTATCACCACAGTTACCGTGGATTATTATTGACCCGTCATTCATTGTATCCCCTGTAGCATCCTGGGCATTTCCGTTTACTTTTACATCAGCACCATCCATATATGAGCCCAGTGCATTTCCGGGAGTTCCGTTTATGGTTATAGTCTTTCCTTTAATACCACAACCTATATATCTTTGTCCGTATACCTTGTCGAGTACTATATCTGTATCAGCGGTATTTCTTATCTGTTCATTGATTTCGGTATAGTAAGTATCACCAACTGTAATCTTCATTCTACTTCCCTCCCGCCAATTTCTGCATCCTAGCCTTTTTATCAAACACCATTAGCTGAGGATTCACTTTTAATAAATTGCTGTTAATTTGATCCATTGGGGTTTTTTCTCGGATAAGTGAAGTATAAATTCCGGCTCTGTCTATTTCCCCTATAAGTATAAAACCTTTTAGAAGCCCATCTGAGAAAAACATTCTCTTGTAGTTATTTTCATCAATTTCCTCGAAACATTCACCTTCCATAGCTCCCGCAGTCAACATGTGGAGACCGAAGAAACCTATTGCATTCATGGGCATTGCAGTGTCAAAAGTTTGATTACCGCCAGCCATATTTATTCCGGCTGTTTCACCCTGAAAATAAGCGTTTGGAAGAAGTGCTAGTATCTTGTTTTGTCCTGTACAGATATCCAAACTCTCAGTACAATCCCCGGCGGAATATACGTCAGAGATTGATGTTGCCTGACGGTTGTCAGTTATAATTCCCCTGTTTACTTCTCCCCCGGCATCCTTAATAAGTCCGGTGTTTGGCCTTACGCCTACTGCTACTATCAGTACATCATACGCCAATTCCTTGCCTGATTTAAGCACTATTGTGTTTTCTTTTACTGCTGATGCAGCATCATTCAACAGGAATTTTATACCTTCTTTTTCTATATGCTTCTGAACCATACCGGCTCCTGATGCATCAAGAATACTTGGAAGAACTCTGTCAGCAAGGTCAACCACGGTAATATCATCACATACTTCATGGAGTCCTTCTGCCGCTTTTAATCCGATAAGTCCTGCACCCATTATTACAACTTTTGAATCTTTGTTTACAACTTCCTTAACAGCCTTTGCGCTATCCCAATTGAGAAAAGTAAAAGCGTTTTTAGCATCATTTATGCCTTCCACAGGCGGTACAAATGGTGATGAGCCTGTAGCCACCAACAGCTTGTCGTATTCAACAGTGCTTCCATCCTCAAGTACAACCTTCTTTGCATCAGTATCTATTTTTTCTGCCTTTTTTCCTAAAATGGCAGTACAATTATTTTTTTCATAAAAGTCGCTGCTTCTGTAATACATCTTATCATCTGTTACTTTGCCCTTTAACCAATAGGATATAAGCGGGCGGGAGTAAGTAAAATGTGGTTCATCCGATATCAAAGTAATTGATGATTCCCCGTCTACACTACGGATCCCGCTGACACAACCGATTGCAGCGGCTGAATTTCCAATAATCACATACTTCACTTAAAATCAACCCCTTTCCTCATATACAATAGCTAAATTCGGGCAGTTTTCCGCACAAGCCGGTTTTCCGCTCTCAATACAAAGGTCGCACTTTTTAATAGCCTTTTCTCTTCCGGGTATAACCGAACCGAAAGGACAAACGAGAATACATGTATAACAGCCCACGCACCTTGACTCATCTACAAATACTCTTCCGTCTTCATCCTTCTGCATTGCTCCGGTAATACAAGATTTCACACATAAAGCTGTTTCACAATGTCTGCAGGATACGGCAAAATTAATGCTGTCTCCCTCTTCAATTGTCAAGCGTGGTTGTGGCTTTGAATCTCCTGAAAAAGCCTTTACCATATCATTCTTTCCACTATGTGCAAATGCACAATAATATTCGCAAAGATGACACCCCAAACATCTGTCCTCATTTACATATATCTTTTTCATCTTAAATCTTCACCCCTTATTCGCCGGCGTGCATAACGCCTAATATATCAAGTTCTTTTTGACTTAATCCTATTCCCCTAAGCATTAAACGATTACCTTTGAGACTCTCGATTGCATTGATTCCCATACCACCGAGCATTTCTTTTATCTCATGATCCCACGCGTGAACAAGATTTATCAAACGTTTGTATCCGATATCAGGGTTAAGCCTCTTAACCAGATCAGGTCTTTGTGTTGCAATACCCCAGTTGCACTTTCCGCCGTGACAGCTTCTGCATACATGACATCCTAAAGCAATCAACGCAGATGTACCGATATATACGGCGTCTGCTCCAAGAGCGATTGCTTTTACAATATCTCCACTGTTTCTTATACTTCCTGCTACTACCAAGGAAACATTGTTTCTGATGCCTTCATCTCTCAATCTCTGGTCAACTGATGCCAATGCAAGCTCTATTGGGATTCCAACATTATCTCTGATTCTGGTAGGAGCAGCTCCGGTTCCGCCTCTGTATCCGTCAATTGCTATGATATCTGCTCCGGAACGAGCTATACCTGACGCTATCGCAGCTACATTGTGTACTGCGGCTATCTTTACTATAACCGGCTTTGTATATGCAGTTGCTTCCTTTAAGGAAAATACAAGCTGTCTTAAATCTTCTATTGAATATATATCATGGTGAGGTGCAGGTGATATTGCATCACTACCTACCGGAATCATTCTGGTTTTTGATACATCCTCACCAACTTTTTCTCCCGGTAAGTGTCCGCCGATACCCGGCTTTGCTCCCTGACCCATTTTTATTTCTATTGCAGCACCTGCGCTCAGGTAACCCACATGAACACCGAATCTTCCAGAAGCAACCTGAACTATTGTGTTTTTACCATATTGGTAAAAATCTTCATTCAAACCGCCTTCACCGGTATTGTAATACGTTCCCAGTTCTTCTGCTGCCCTTGCAAGACTCTCATGTGCATTTCTGCTAATTGAGCCATATGACATTGCCGAGAACATGATAGGCACCTGTAAGTCAAGGTGAGGTGCTATCTTTGTCTTGAGTTTTCCATCCTCATCAAATTCCAGCTTCTGAGGCTTTGAACCCAGTTGAACCCTTGTCTCCATCGGTTCTCTCAATGGGTCTATGGATGGATTGGTAACCTGACTTGCATTTATCAGCAATTTATCCCAATATATTGGATATGGAACAGGATTACCCATTGATGACAGAAGAACTCCACCTGTATTTGCCTGCTTATATATTTCAGTTATATGTTGTTGTGTCCAGTTGGCATTCTCTTTGAACTCATTCTGATATTTGGTTATGCGGAGTGCACGTGTAGGACACAGTGAAACACATCTCTGGCAATCCACACACTTGCTGTCATCAGCAACCATCATATCTAGTTCTTCGTCATAGCTGTGTACTTCGTTTGCACACTGACGCATACATACTTTACATTTAATACATTTCTTTGGATCTCTACATACCTCATATTGAGGTGTAAAATAATTTATTCCCATTAAATTTCACCCCCTGATAACGTTGCAA
>JAEYNY010000157.1 GCA_023412275.1 Bacillota bacterium | reverse complement strand
TCATATAATAGCGACACGATCTACAGGTATTATGATCAATAAAGCCACAGGGTTGAATGTTAATCTTCTTGCATACGGCAGTCTGGGTGCACAGCAGTTATCAGCCAGGATTGCTTGCGATGAAATTGATTTACTGATTTATTTCAGAGATGCAAATAGTGAAGAGGACCACAATAATTACCTGTTATTCAAGCATTGTGATGTGAACAACATTCCTTTTGCTACCAATATAGCATCTGCCGAGGTTCTTATAAAGGGTCTTGAACGTGGAGACCTTGCGTGGAGAGAACTGCTGAGGCAGGATTAAGAAAAGTTTAAAACATTGTTTTTAAAAGATATCCTATATATTTTGAGGATATCTTTTTTTGTTGACAATAATACTCTACCTGGAATATTCCTTCAATTTGATAAATATAATTTATATAATTATTAATAAGCCAATGAAAGGGTGGAAGTAATGGACGAAATTATTGAAAGACCGAAATACTCCCGACCAACCGGTACTCCCCGGAGAAACAAAAGAAATACAAACAGTGATCTCATCTCAACAATTGCAGCCGCAAAAATGCTGATTGTAGTGGTTTTTTTATCTGCAATAGCCTTGTGCAAGGCAGCAAATACACCTGCAACAGACGCCTTTATATCTAAGGTTAAGGAAATTACTACAGTAAACTATGACGTAAATAAATATATTAAGAGTGCGGCTATTACATTAGGTGTAAAACTTCCTGAAGGTAGCGGTAACCTTCAAAAACTGGCGGGAGACGGTGATAGCACAGAGGGTAATGATATTCAGACTTCATCGGTTATAGATAAAATAGATCTAAGTAATGGGGTTAATCCGGCAACCGGTACAAACAGCAGTTCTGTATCTACGGACACTAAATCTGTATCAGGAAGTGATATGCAGGTACTGGACGATATTGAAATAAAGAGTATTGCAGATAAATACTCTTTTATTGTTCCTATTAAAGGAGAGATAATTTCAGCCTTTGGAACAAGGACAGATCCACTAAACGGAAATCCTCAGTTCCATTCAGGTATTGATATAGAAGCCAATATGGGAACATCCATAAAAGCAGCATTGTCAGGAGAGGTTACTGAGGTGGGCTCAAATCCTCAATATGGCAAGTATGTGAAGATAAAACATAACGATGGTATAACGACTCTTTACGGGTTTTGTTCTATTCTGGTTACAAAAGTAGGACAAAAGGTTAATCAAGGAGATGTAATTGCGAAGGTTGGTAACTCAGAGGATGAGTCAAGTTCAAATCTGCATTTTGAAGTATGGAAGGACAACAAGTTGATTAACCCGGGAAAGCTCTTTGACCTTATTAATGGAGGTAATTAAAGTATTGCCACATATGGATTTCCGGCTCAAAGGAACAAGAGTTCAGATAGATTTATTGATTATTCCTGTATTTCTGGCGGCAATAGTAGGTAAAATGCTTGTTGTATATTCAATGACCTTGGGTTTTATTATTTGTCATGAACTTGGTCATATTGCTGCCGGAGTAGTGTGTAGAGCCGAACTCAGCAGATTCAGGCTCTTACCTGTAGGAGTTAATGCAACTATTGATGATTTTCATTGTAGTAAGTCTCAAAAAATTCTGATATATTTTTCAGGCCCTTTGGTAAATGTTGTTTTTGCAATGATCATATACTGTGTACATACATGGAAGGTTCCTGCAGAAGGAATTTTAAATGTAGATATTATGCTAGCCATAACAATAAATTTATGGCTGGCTATTTTTAATTTGTTTCCTATCCCTCCCCTTGACGGTGGTAAAATCGCAGTAGAACTTATATCCGATAAAGTGGGTTTATTCCGCGCGAACAGAATAATGAATATATTTTCATTGTTTTTTTCAATTATGATTATATGTGTCGGAACGGTGGTATTAATTAAAAGTAGATACAATGGGAGTCTTGTTTTAATTGGGGTTTACATTATTTTTCTGTTAAGGAAAAACAAAAAGGAGGCTGCCATCTTGAATATGAAGAACTTCATTTTAAAACGTTCGGCTATTATTAGAAAAGGTATTTTTCCTGTAAGAGAAATTGCGGTATTGGAAGATGTTAAGGTGCTGGATCTGGTAAAATCAATGGACTATTCCAATGTATTTCATATAATCAAGGTTTTGGATAATGACTTGCACGTTATAAAATCCATAACAGAACAAGATATCCTAAATGCACTTATGGAAGGTGTTTCAGATATTACCGTAAGGGATATGCTTACAAAAAATATATAATATTCAAGAGGTCAAGTTTACGGTAAATGGTATTATTTAAACCTATCGTTTGTGTTGACTTTTAGTACATCATAATTATACAATTACAATTAGAATGTCTTATAGAATGTTACAAAACCATAATATCAATTGGGGGGGAATTGGGATGTTTAAAATAGTAAAAAAACAAGTATTGAATCCTTCAGTAGTTTTAATGTCTATAGACGCGCCATTAATAGCAAAGAAGGCTGAGCCAGGACAATTTATCATTTTGAGGATATCCGAAGGGGGAGAAAGAATACCCCTTACTATAGCTGATTATGACAGGGAAAATGGTACTGTTACGATTATATATCAGATAGTAGGTAAGACCACAAGAGAGCTGGCTGAAATGAATGAAGGAGATAGTCTCCTGGATTTTGTAGGTCCTTTGGGAATTGCATCACATCTTGATGGTTATAAAAAGGTTGCTGTTATCGGAGGCGGTCTTGGAAGTGCCATAGCCTATCCACAAGCCAAAAAGCTTCACAGTCTTGGTGCAGAAGTTCATGCAATTACGGGCTTCAGAAATAAAGATCTTATTATTCTTGAGGAAGAAATGGAAAAGGTCAGCAGCAAGCTGATTGTAGCAACTGATGACGGTTCAAACGGAAATAAAGGTTTTGTTACTAATGTATTAAAGCAACTCATAGATGAAGGAAATAAATATGATTTGGTTATTGCTATAGGGCCACTTGTAATGATGAAGGCTGTCAGCAACCTCACCAGAGAATATGGTATTAAGACGTTGGTAAGCATGAACCCCGTAATGATAGACGGAACAGGTATGTGCGGAGGGTGCAGGCTTACAGTCGGAGGAAAGACAAAATTTGCTTGTGTAGACGGGCCTGACTTTGATGGACATGAAGTAGATTTTGACGAAGCAATGAGAAGACAAAACATGTACAAAAAACAGGAGAAAGAATCCACTGATATACACGTATGCAGACTTGGGGGTGCAAATAATGCCTAATATGTCATTAACTAAGGTAAAAATGCCTGAGCAGGAGCCGGACATAAGAAACAAGAACTTTAAAGAGGTTGCACTGGGTTACGATGAGAAGATGGCTATTGAAGAAGCACAGAGATGCCTCAACTGCAAACATAAGCCATGTGTTTCCGGATGCCCTGTTAACGTAAAGATACCCGAGTTTATCCAGCTTGTAGCAGAAGGAAAATTTGAGGAAGCTTATAATAAAATAAGAGAAACCAACAGCTTGCCTGCTGTCTGTGGAAGAGTTTGTCCGCAGGAGTCCCAATGTGAAATGGTGTGCGTAAGAGCTAAAAAGGGTGAGTCTGTCGGAATAGGCAGACTTGAAAGGTTTGTAGCAGATTGGTACATGCAGAACGTAAAGGCTTCCGTTAACAAGCCCGAAAGTAATGGTATAAAGGTGGCTGTTGTAGGATCAGGACCTGCAGGACTTACCTGTGCAGGAGACCTTGCAAAAATGGGATACGAAGTAACAATTTTTGAAGCATTCCATGTACCCGGTGGTGTTCTTATGTATGGAATACCTGAGTTCCGTTTGCCAAAGGCTTTGGTTCAGCAGGAAATCCAAACAGTGAAAGATCTGGGAGTTGATATACAGACAAATATGGTTATAGGTAGGGTACTTTCAGTTGAAGATCTGAAAGCGGAAGGATACAAGGCAGTATTTATAGGCTCCGGTGCAGGTCTTCCAAGCTTTATGGGGATTCCCGGAGAAAACTACAACGGAGTGTACTCTGCAAATGAGTTTTTAACAAGAATAAACCTTATGGGTGCATATAAATTCCCAAGTACCGATACCCCAGTATTCGTAGGGAAAAATGTTGCAGTTGTAGGAGGCGGTAACGTTGCTATGGACGCAGCAAGAAGCGCAAAGCGTCTTGGAGCTGAGAATGTTTATATTATATACAGACGTTCAGAAGCAGAAATGCCTGCAAGACTTGAAGAGGTTCATCATGCAAAAGAAGAGGGAATAATTTTCAAGGTTCTGACTAATCCTAAGCAGATTCTAGGAACAGAGGACGGTTGGGTAAAAGGAATGGAATGTGTGGAAATGGAACTTGGCGAACCTGACAAGTCAGGAAGAAGACGTCCTGTAGAAAAGAAAGGTTCCGAGCATGTAGTAGACCTTGAAACAGTCATAATTGCAATAGGACAATCTCCAAATCCGCTTATATCATCTACTACCCCCGGACTTGACATACAATCATGGGGCGGTATAATAGTTGAAGAAGAGACTGGTGCTACAAGTAAGAGTGGAGTTTATGCCGGTGGTGATGCTGTTACCGGTGCAGCTACTGTTATATTGGCAATGGGTGCTGGAAAAAAAGCAGCAGAGGCTATAGACAAATATATCCGGCAGAACCAATAAGTTTTTTACAAACATAACAATATTTGTAGAGGAGATTGCAATGAAGACATGGGTTTTGTATTACAGTAAGGGTGGAAATACCAAGAAGATTGCGGATGCAATTACAGAGGAGCTGGATGATGTACTGAAATCAGAACAGATCCCCCCTGCTTATCCGCCTGAAAACGTTGCCTTGCTGTTTCTCGGTACAGGTGAATACGCAGGACAGCCTGATAAAAAATTACTGGAATTTGTCAGAACTTTAAACAAAGACAGAGTTAAAAATGTAGCTGTTTTCGGAACTAACGGAAAGGGTATAGCTGGTTCAGCGATTGCTACAATTACATCTCTTTTAAAAGAAAAGGGTATAAATGTTGTTGATGAATCATTCTGTTGCAAGGGAAAGTTTTTTATATTTGCAAACAGAAAGAGTCCTGATGCAAACGATATAAAAGCTGCAAAAGAATATGCAAAAAGAGTTTACAATAGCATAAAAGCATAGCAATCAAAAGGCATAACAACTGTTAATACAGCTGTTATGCCTTTTCTTTTTTCATTTTTTCTAGACACTTGTTAACATCAATGTTTACAGGAACCCAGGCACCATCTTTTTGTACAAGTGTGTTTATAAGAAAATCTGTACCATTGGTCAATTTTGCAAACTTAAACATGTATTTGTCTCCATTTACTCCGTCAACGACAATTTCCTTAGTAAAATCATTTTGCTGAGGAGGATACTGTTTTTTAATCAAACCGCACCAATTTCCATATACAATTTCAACGTAAGATTCTGCATTTTGTGACCAGCCGTGGTATGCTGCACAGAAAAAATCCTCAGGAGTCAGCACAAGAGAATCAATATAATACCTGTTATTTGCGTTTACAAGTGAAATTTCAGCAAAATAATAGTTAAAAGAGGTTCCCCCGGTATTTGTGCCTTCAAGAATTTCCAGTTCCAAAAAGTATTTGATTTCCTTAGGATTTTCGGTTATTACAGGGATTAATTTAATTAGGTTTATATGACCAATACCCTGAAAGGAATCCACATAGTCACTGTAAGGCATAGATTTCTTATTACTTTCGGAAAGAAACTGGTATGCTATAGGGTATGGTTCTTTTGCATAACCCACGGTGCCACAACCTCCTGTTTTTTCATCTGTAAGGTTTTCAGCCTGCTGAAGGACACTGAAATAATTCACAATTGTTTTGACAGGGGTGTCCATTAATTTAGCTGGAACCGTTCCTCCCTTAAAAGTTTCTGAAAAAGTGTTAAAGTCAATAAAATTGTTATTTAGTGACTTTAATGAAGATGGTCTGAAATAAGTTTCGTTGAAATTATTCCGCTTTTCTTTCATAACGGAAACTGTTTGTCGGGATAGTACCTCATCAGTTTCTTTAATTTGTGATAATTCTTTGACAGACCCTCCAATTATATTTGTTTTGTGACTCTGATTGTCTACTCTTATACAGATTGTAGTTATGGCAAGAATTATAAAGAACAATGATACTATAATTCCCGATTTATATATGTATTTCATAAAAACCCCCAACCGATTATTATTATAAATATATTCATAATACGCGTATACATTCTTTAAATTTACTTGTAACATCCAGTTCAAACTTTGTTAACAAAAATCTCACAGTAACTACACAGAGGATGGCTATTCTATAACCATGGATATAATATTCGAAAAAAATAATTGGAGGAGTGATTTTAGTTGAGAAATGCAAAAAAATTAATCGGAATAGGTTTAGGCCTGGCTATTTTAATCAGTTCAATGGGTTTTGCTTTTGCTACTAATTCCGAAAAATCATCAGATACAGCAAAACCGAAATATCACAACTCACAAATGTTTAAAGGAAAGGGCGGATTTAAAAAGCCTGCCATTTTGGATAGTCTGGTAAAGGCAGGAACAATAACTTCCGATCAACAAAAGGCAATTTGTGAGGCCCTAAAGCCTTCAAAAGACACTAAGAATACAATTAAAGAGAGTCTTGACAGTCTTGTGAAGGCAGGAACCATAACACAGGCCCAGGAGGATGCAGTAATTAAGGCATTTGAAAATGCAAGGGCACAAAAACATTCCGGTGAAAAAGGTGCATTCAAGGGAAGAAATCAAAAGCATATTAATGTATTGGATAGCCTTGTTACAGCAGGAACAATAACCTCCGACCAACAAAAGGCAATATGCGAAGCCCTAAAACCCTCAAAAGACGCTAAGAATACAATTAAAGAGAGCCTTGATAGTCTTGTGAAGGCAGGAACCATAACGCAGGCTCAGGAGGATGCAGTAGTTAAAGCATTTGATGATGCCAAAGCTAAAATCAAAAAGCAAATCTAAATACTTGTGTATAAAAACCCTGTTTCCCTTTAGCGGAGCAGGGTTTTTTATGCTTGAAAATATGTTTTATATATGTAAGAATTACTATTAATATATAAAGATAGCGGTATTTTTTTTGCAAATAAAGGTAATTATTCTAATAAACATATGAAACAGAGAGGAGAAAGAAATGAGACTGATAACGGCAGGTTTTGCACTTCTTACATATGCTTTTCTCAATTATTACATCGGTCTTAGGGGACTAAAATCCATAAATACAAAGGTTCCTGTAAACAAGTATGCATACTGGATTATTATTGCAGTCCTTGCATCTACGTATTTCGTGGGAATGCTAGGAGGCAAATACCTTCCGGACAGGCTTGGACGTGCAGTTAACACGGTGGGAGGCTACTGGCTGGCTGCATTTGTTTACCTTATAGGGCTTGTTGTCATAATGGATATTTTCAGAATTCTTGGGAAAAAGCTGAATATTATTCCGGGTTTCCTAAGGGACAGAACTTGGATTGTAGCAGCATCGGTTGTGTTGTTTGTAGGGATTATACTTGCTGTTGGGACCTACAATGCAATTGTGCCAAGGATAGTTTCATATAATGTTAGTATTGATAAAAAAGCAGGAGATATGGAAAAGTTAAAGTGTGCCATGATTTCAGACGTACATCTTGGAGATACTATAGGCAGGGACAGGCTTCATACGGCAGTAGAAAAGATTAATTCCCTGAATCCGGATATAGCTGTTATAACAGGGGATTTAATTGACAGAGAAATAGAACCCGTAAAGAAGGCAAATATGCTGGAAGAACTGAAAGGTCTTAAGACCAGATTCGGTGCTTATGTCATAATGGGAAATCATGAATACTATTCTAACGATGTTGAAGAAATAACCAGAATGTATGAGGAAAGTGGACTGGTTGTTCTAAGAGATAAATATGTTAAGGTTAACAACAGCTTTTATCTGGTAGGACGTGAGGATTTTATGGCTGACACCAGCGGTTACCACAGAGAAAACCTTAGTAACCTTCTTGAGAGTGTAGATAAAAGCCTGCCAGTTATAGTCCTTGACCATCAGCCCAAAGACTTATCAGAAGCAAGGAACGAAGGCGTGGATTTACAGCTATCAGGCCATACACATGGGGGACAGTTTTTTCCTATAAGTCTTGTAACAAGTGGCATGTTTGAAGAGGATAACGGCTATCTCAAAGACAATAATTTTAATCTTATAGTATCCTGCGGATACGGAACATGGGGCCCCACAGTCCGTATCGGAAGCAGGTCAGAAGTACTGGATATAAATATCAATTTTGATTATTCTTCTTGAAACTGAACTTTGCTGTTTTCTTAGGCTTTTCAGGTTCATCGGGCATGTCAAGATTAAGGGTTTCTGCATATTTGGGGTAGTACATTTCAATTATATTTTTAATTGTAATCTTGATTGCAGAATACAGAGGGATAACTATTATCAAGCCAACGAATCCGAATATAGGGATTATACCCATTAATAGCAGAATGACTGTCAGAGGGTGAATGTCCATACTCTTTTTCATTACCTGAGGAGAGATAAAATTATTATCTATCTGCTGAACAATTGTCATTACTATAAATATCTTTACTGCCATGAAAGGGTTGTCTGCCAATGACAGAAGTATTGCGGGTATGATTCCTATCCATGGGCCGAAGAATGGAATAATACAAGTAATCATTGCGAATATTGCCAGTAACAAGGAGTATTTCAAGCCTATAATCAGATAGCCGATGTACATTAGAAGTCCTATAAAGAAAGCTACCAGAAGCTGTCCAGCAATATAATTTGACAGTACAAAATCTATATCCGTTAAAATCTTTCTCATGTTGTCTTTTTGAGAAGCAGGGAAAAACCTTACTACACTGGGCATGAACTTGTGTCCGTCTTTTAAGAAATAAAACAAAATGACCGGCAATATAATAATTACTGAACCTATATTTGTAATAGCGCCTATAAAGTTAATTGTGTTTTTTCCTACACTCTTGGCAGCACCTTGCAGGAAGTTTGAAACTTTATCTGCTAAATCCGAGGTCTGAAAGCTTGAAAAATCAAAATAACTAAGTAAATTGCTCTTTAGAAGATTATTTACAGTATTTTCAGCCCTTTCATACAAAAAAGGTAAACTCTTTGCAAAGTCATTAAACTGGGATTTAATAATTGACCCGGTATAGGAACTTAACAATATCAATGCAGAGAGAACAATAACAAAAGCAAGGACTATTGCCCAGATATGAGGAATCCTGCCTTTTTCAAGCATTAAAACTATTGGTCTCAGTATATAATATAGCAACCCTCCGAAAAGTATCGGGAAGATTATTGAGTAAACAAAGCTCTGAAAAGGCGAGATAAAGAAATTTATCTTACCGAACATATATATAATAATTAAAGCAAGAAGCAGGTAACAACCGTATCTGAAAAACTTGCTCCTTAGAACACTGCTATTATTGTTTGAATCCATAAATTATACCTCTCAATATAGTTTTATAGCCTGTCACAGATACATAAATTATAGAATTAAATATGCCATTATTCAACCTAATATTTACCTATCTCGTATAAAGGCCCTTGCAGAATCATGGGACTATTATCCTTATCCAACCATTTTACGATTTTTAACAGATTTTGTCTGTCTGCTGAAACACAGCCGTTTGTATATTTTATAGAGACGGTGGGATTGGCTATATGAAAAAATATTGCACTACCCTTGTTTTTAACTCTGGCATTATTGTGCTCAATATTAAAAAATACATCATAGACACCATTCTTAACTTTGCTGAAGTTTTCAGAGGATTTCCATCTACCGTTAACAGGCTCACGTTGGTGCGTATTATAGTATTTTGATCCCGGATCATCTACCCATACATCCTTTGAGTCATATTTATAAATATTAAGTCCGGTTTCGAGGTTCGAAGTTTTTGAGAAACAGGTACCTATATGAAAAGCACCAACCGGTGTTTTTTTATCGCCTTCCTGCTTATTTAAAGAAAAGCCCTTCAAACCTATGTAGCCGGGAATGTCCTTATGTATGTTTACCCAGACATTATTTTTCTTTTCATATGTACTGATTACAACATTTGAAGAATTAATTAATTGTGAGGTTACAACTATTAGCTGAGAAGTACTGCTTTCCTTGATAAACTTCAGATTTCCAATCTTATTTTTATCTAAGGTATAATTTACTTTGTCAAATCTGCTCAGAGATACATCCTGAGTTTTATAGTTTTTCCAGTCTGTGTCCTCATAATGCCACCATTCGGTGCTTATGGGTTTAAAGCCGGAAGAGGTCATAGCCTTGGAGAGAAGTGTCAGATTCTTCCTTTCCTCTGAAGTCATTTTCTTGTAGTTGGGAGAAGCCTTCTCGGTAAAATTATCAAAGCCTGTAGGCATTTTCAGCTCCTTTCCCTTACTGTCTATCAGTGTGACATCAACAGCAGCACCTCTGTTGTGCTTAGAGCCAGAGCCGTAGGGGTTCGCCACGTATTTCTTATTAGGCGTGGCATCCCACATGATTTTCTGAACGGATAGAGGACGGTATGCATCCCAGATTTTTATTTTATAACCATGCTTCATAACAAAGTTATTCGCCTTGATAAGTTTATCAAGAGTACCTTTGGTAAGAACGCAGGTAGGAGACGGATAAAGGGTTTTGCCGGTAAAATTGCTACAGGTGGCGTATTTCATATCTATGACGAAGTTTTTGGTATAGTCCTTTACAAGAACAAGGTCTTTCTTTGGGACATTCTGACCGGCAGCTGTGGACTGAACACTAACAGGGTAAATAAAAATAAATGAAAACAATAATAAAAGAGAAATAAGTGAGCGTGTTATGTGTGGCTTATGTTTTGTCATATGTAAGGCTCCTTCCATTAATTCATTTTATCATAGGTTGAACATGTAAAATGTCTGATTAACGAATTTTTACCAGTTTATAATCAAATATATTATAAAACAATAACAATGAGAAGTAATTATTTTTGGAGGTTGTTAAATGGCGTTCTCAGGCAGAACCGCAAGATATCTGAAATACATCCTGATAGGTATGGCTGCGGGAGTGGCAAACGGACTTTTCGGATCGGGAGGGGGAACTATAGCTGTTCCCGCAATGGTATTCCTGCTGGACGCAGACGAACACAAGGCACATGCTACTGCATTGCTTATTATTCTGCCATTGACACTTGTGAGTGCCTATTTCTATCTTTCTCATAATTATGTAGATTGGAACATAACATGGAAGGCTATGGTGGGAGGTGTTGTAGGAGGTGCTCTAGGAGCTTTTCTTCTGAACAAATGCCCTTCAAAAATACTTCGTAAGATATTTGGAATATTTATGATACTTGCAGCAATTAGAATGATTTTTTGAGATAAATCGGAGGGTAAAATGATAGTTATTTTAATAGGTCTTGCAGCAGGAATAATAAGCGGTATGGGAATAGGCGGGGGAGCAATCCTTATACCTGCACTTGTTATTTTTGTTAAACCGGAGCAGCATATAGCACAAAGCGTAAACCTGCTTTTTTTTATTCCAACAGCTATTGTTGCACTTGTAATACATATAAAAAATAAAAATATCAACTTCAGAATGGGTATACCAATAGTAATTGCGGGACTTGGGGGAGCAGTGTTGGGGTCTAAGCTTGCACTTGCCATGAACGGAGTGAGTTTAAAACACATATTCGGAGTATTCTTGCTTCTAATGGGATTATATGAGATATTTGGCAAGGGCAAAGAAAAAAAGGTTTAAGATATGATATAATTATGTGAAAATCTAGAAAAGGTGGTTAAAATATATGGAGCTTGGAGATATTGGACTAATCGTACATAAAATAAAAGAAAATGTTTCAAAAGTAATTGTAGGTAAGGAAGACATAATAGATTTATCGTTAATTTGCATAATTACGGGAGGACATATGCTTTTAGAGGATGTTCCCGGAACAGGTAAAACGGTTTTTGCAAGAGCATTGGCCGCCTCCCTTGATTGCAGCTTCAGACGGATACAGTTCACACCTGACTTGCTGCCTTCAGACGTTACGGGTATAAATTTTTACAGCCAGAAGGAAAGTAATTTTACTTTCAGGCCGGGCCCGGTATTTTCAAATATTGTCCTTGCTGATGAGATTAACCGTGCCACTCCACGTACTCAGTCCTCAATGTTGGAATGCATGGAGGAAAAGCAGGTAACAATCGACGGCGAGACCAGAAAACTTGCTGCTCCGTTTTTCGTTATTGCTACTCAGAATCCCGTAGAAATCCAAGGAACATTTCCGCTACCTGAAGCTCAGTTGGACAGGTTTTTGATTAAAACTTCAATGGGATATCCAGATACTAAATCTTCAATAGATATTCTCAAAAGATTCAAAGAAAACAACCCTCTTGTGGAACTGAAGTCAGTTGTAACCGCTGCTGAGATATGTGAGGCATCGGAGATATACTCAAAGGTAAAAGTTTCAGAGGATATAATGGAATACATAATAAATATCGCTGAAGCAACAAGGAAACATTCAGGGGTTCATCTGGGTGTTAGCCCAAGAGGAACATTGTCACTAATGAAAGCTTCACAGGTTCAGGCCTTACTTAAAAACCGTACATATGTTATACCCGATGATATTAAAGCAATGGCAGTTCCTGTTCTTGCACACAGAATAATACCAAAAGGCCTTACAGCTGACAATAGCAATCCGGGTGAGAAAATTATCAATAATATTTTAGAACAGACAGCGGTTCCGCTTGAATAGGAGGAAGTATGTTATTTTTGCAGATTGCACTTGCACTGCCGCTGCTGATTCTTATTGAAACTATACTTTTCAAGCGTTTTTTGCTTAAAGGAATAGTTTACCGCAGAACTATTTCGGAAACCTCAGTTTTTGAGGGCGATAAAATATCAATGATTGAAGACATAGAAAACAATAGTTTTCTGCCCATTGCATGGATGAAAGCAGAGTCTCGGATAAGCCCGAACCTTGAGTTCAGTGCTATTAAAAATATGCAGGTGTCTCAGGGCGGTTATCATAGAAGTGTTTTTTCCATTATGCCTTTTTATAGGCTGAAAAGAACCCATACGGTCACCTGCCTTAAACGAGGAGAATACAACGTTGGGAATGTGACATTAACGGCAGGGGATATCTTAGGTTTTGTTACAAAGATATCATCATATGAAAATGAGGTAAGGCTTCTTGTCTATCCAAGCCCTCTTTCTGAAAACAGAATGGTTCAGTGTTACCGCTCTCTACAAGGTGATGCGGTTGTAAGGAGGTTCATAAACCCGGACCCGTTTCTCGTAGCAGGAGTGAGGGAGTATCAGGCAGGTGACCCTGTTTCCTCCATCAGTTGGAAGTCAACGGCAAGAACCAATTCCCTTCAGGTGTATAAATATGACTATTCGGCAGATACAAAGCTATTGATTCTATTTAATATTGATTCCAGCAGCAGTCAGGATAATTATCCAAATGAGAGGGAATGTGAGAAAATAGAATTGGGTATTCACTTCTGTGCTTCAATAGTAGATAAGACAATCAAACAGGGTATACCTACAGGGTTTTGCTGTAATGGTCACTTCAGAGATCAAAATGAAATTGTCAATATTCCTTCTCGTTGCAGTCAGATTCAGCTTTTTACTATTTTTGAGGCCATGGCAAAATTGCAGCTTCACAGAGTGTTATCCTTTTATACAATGATAAAAAATATCAAAAACAGTATTCCAAAGGATACAGATATACTTATTGTTTCTCTTTATGATGATGAAAAAATTCAGGAACAGGTTCATGAACTGAGACGTTCCGGGCATGATGTTGAGACTTGGATTATTTCAGAAAGCGAGGTGGAATAATGTTAAAATTGTTTCTGCTCTCTAATGTATTGCAAGGTCTAGCTTGGATGCCCTTTAGTTTTTTTATTATGCAGCTTGTACTTCCGGTGGATACCGCCCTTGTTTTATCAGTTCTCATAGTGGTTATTACCTTTGTGGCATCACTGGTATGCAGCTTAAATATAAAAGCCTATTTGTATAAAACCGTCTCGTTGGCTGTATCAATTTTTATCGGAGCTGCCGGTGCAGAGACGGTCCTTGGCAAACTTATTGTGACCATAATGTTTATGGTTGCTTTTATGAGTATTTGGTACAGCTTAAAAAAAGAAAGTGATTTCTCTATGCAGACCGCAGTATTTGCACTTATCATAAATGTCATATATGGGGTAATGAACAAAGTGGCTGATATGAGCGAAAGTGTACGATATGGAAATGCAGCTATATGCATTTCAGTTATCTCTGCCGTTATACTTTTGATAGTAAGGCAGGTAGATGACTCAAGAAGCTTTGGGAAAGCTACTATGGACATAAGCAGAACCCAACGAAAGAATAACCGGATATTTGGTGGAGTAATACTTTTGGTACTAATAATAATGGGTACTTTGGGACGAGTATCTGAAATTTATAAGTTTGTATTGGGCTTAATCGGAAAAATATTTAAGTTTTTAGGTATGCTGCTAAGTCCCGGAGCAACTCACGCGGAAGAAAACCAAATGCAACAACAACTCCCAGGAGTTAAAGCATCCTCAAGCCTATTTGATCAAATATTAAAGGTAGTCCTTGATGTATTGGCTATAATTCTGATAGCAGTTTTTACGGCTTATCTTTTGTACACAATAGCAAAATTGATAATTAAGCTTATACGTAGTATAGCTGGATGGCTTGCAAACAGAGAAGCAGCAGCCATAATAATAAACGAAAACGGACTCATTGATGAAAAACAGAGCCTTTATGGTAAAAATCTAAAGAAAATCACCAACAGATTTGTTAACAGGGCAAGAGGACTATTTAGCAGGGAAGTACCTTATAACAAATTACCGGATGGGAAAGCTAAACTGAGAAGACTGTTCAGAAACTTTGTTGATAAATCAATAGGAATTGGAGTTAATGTAAAAAAATCTTCAACGGCAAATGAGATTTCAAGAGGTGCTTCGGCGACAGTACCTTCTGAAAAAGAGCTTAACAATTTGATGTCTGACAGCTATAATGCAGTACGTTATGGTGATAAGGAGCCGTCTTCAGAGGATTTAAAGATTCTGGAAGAAAAGTTTAATATATAGGTATTCGTTGACAAAAAATTAGAAATAATATATAGTGGTTTTATATAGAACCACTATTTTTCATGAAGAGAGATGTTGCAGGTGGATATTATAGACGCTTTAATGCAGGCGGGTTTTACCAGACATGAGTCTGTTTTGTATGTTACTCTCTGCAGGGAAGGTGAGCTTACTGGCTACGAAGCCTCCAAGCTCACAGGGATTCCTCGGTCAAATGCGTATCTTGGTCTTGCCGGCTTATGTGACAAGGGCGGTGCCTACAAAATAAGCAGTGAAACGGCTCAATATGGTGCGGTACCTGTAAATGAGCTTGTAGAAAATCTCAAGAGAAGGTTTTCACAGATTATACAGGTAATTGAGGAGATTCCAAAGGTCAATATACCAAAGGATACTTTTGTAACAATTAACGGAGCACAACAGATAGTTAATAAGATGAAAAACTTGATAAATGAAGCTCAATACAGGATATATATATCTATAGCCAGAAACCAACTGGAGCTTGTTCACAATGAACTAATCTGTGCAAAGGAGAGAGGACTCAAAGTAGTTCTGATAACCTCTGATTGTACTGGCATGGAGGGCTTTACCTGTTACAGGTCCCAAAAGAAGCCCGGAAGTGTCAGACTTATTACAGATTCTTCAAATGTTCTGACTGGACATTTAAGTGAATTTGATGCTACAGGATTATTTTCAATGAATAAAAACATGGTTGATGTTATAAAAGACTCTTTAACTAACGAAATCAAACTTATAAATATAGAAAATAATCAGAATTGAAATATAACCTATATAACAAAAGAGGTTTATAAATATTCAAATTAAATTAAGAGAGGTGTACATTATGGCAGAATATTATTCAACAAAAACAAGCTTTTTCGGTAATTCAAACCCGGAAAAGCTAATAAAGGAATATGGGAGTCCCTTGTATGTTTACAATGAAAAAATATTGAGACAAAAATGCAGAGATATGAAGAATCTTGTGGATTACAAAAACTTCATTCCCAACTATTCCATAAAAGCAAATTCAAACCTTACTGTTCTGAAAATCGTGAAGGAAGAAGGACTCAGAGCAGATGCAATGTCTGCAGGAGAAATCCAACTTTTGCTTCACGCAGGTTTTAAGCCTGAAAATCTGTTTTTCGTGCCAAACAACGTATCAGAAGCAGAATTAAAGTATGCGGTTGATAATGGTGTACTGGTAAGTGTGGATTCACTTTCACAGCTTGAAATGCTTGGTAAAATCAATCCGGGAGGAAAAGCGGCTGTAAGGTTTAATCCGGGAGTTGGAGCAGGACACCACGAGAAGGTTGTAACTGCCGGAAAGAAAACTAAGTTCGGAGTAAACATTGACTGCGTGGATGAGGTAAAGGCAATTGCACAAAAGTATAATATGAAAATATGTGGTGTAAACCAACACATAGGTTCATTGTTTATGGAAGGCGATTCCTACATTGAAGGGGTAAAATCCTTACTTGCTGTAGCAGAACAATTTGAAGACATAGATTTCGTTGATATGGGCGGAGGTTTTGGAATTCCTTATAAAAAGCAGGAAGGCCAGGAACCACTTGATTTGGCAAGCTTTAAGGAAAAGCTTACCCAGGTTCTTGAACAGTGGACTGACAAATATGGAAAGAAGATTCTGTTCAAAACTGAGCCTGGCCGCTATATAGTTGCAGAAAGCGGAGTATTACTGGGTAATGTTTATGCTACAAAGGCCAACTATGGGAACAAGTATGTTGGAACTGATATTGGATTCAATGTGTTGGCAAGACCTGTTATGTACGATTCTCACCATGATATTGAAGTGTACAGAAATGGGAATCCTTTAAATGATAGTGAAGCGGAAGAAGTAACTGTAGTAGGTAATATCTGTGAAAGCGGTGATATTATTGCAAAAAACAGAAAACTCCCTGTCATAAAAGAAGGAGATATACTTGGAATAATGGATGCGGGTGCTTACGGATTTGCAATGAGTTCAAACTATAATATGAGGCTAAGACCTGCAGAAGTACTTATCAAGGAAGACGGCGAACCTGTGCTGATAAGACGCAGGGATACTTTTGAAGACTTGATAGCAAACTTCAATATATAAAAAAATTACAAACTATGATAGAAAAGAGGATTAAAATGAACAAGGTAAGAATAGGTATCGTGGGATATGGAAATATCGGTAAGGGCGTTGAAGCAGCAATGAGACAGAATAGTGATACTGAACTGGTTGCCGTGTTTACCAGAAGAAATCCTGAAAGCGTAGTTTTAAAGACTCCAGGAGTCAAAGTAGTAGAGATAAAAGACGTTGAAAAATATAAAAATGATATAGATGTAATGATTCTTTGTGGAGGTTCTGCAACAGACCTTCCTGAACAAGGACCTGAATTTTCAGCTATGTTCAATATTGTTGACAGCTTTGATACACATGCAAAAATTCCTGAGTATTTTGATAAAGTTAATAAAGCTACTGTGGCTGCAAACAAAACTGCTATTATATCCGTTGGATGGGACCCGGGGCTGTTCTCAATGATAAGAATGCTATCAGGTGCTATTCTGCCCGAAGGAAACGATTATACGTTCTGGGGTAAAGGAGTAAGCCAGGGACATTCTGATGCAATCAGAAGGGTAGCCGGAGTAAAGAACGCCATTCAGTATACTATTCCAATAGATGATGCAGTTGAAAGTGTAAGAAACGGAAAAAATCCTGAACTGGCCACAAGACAGAAGCATTTGAGAGAGTGCTTTGTTGTAGCAGAGGAAGGTGCAGATAAGGCAAAAATTGAAGCTGATATAAAGAATATGCCGAATTACTTTTCAGACTACGATACAGTAGTACATTTTGTAAGTGAAGAGGAACTGAAAAGTAACCATTCAAAAATGCCACACGGCGGATTTGTATTCAGAAGCGGTAAGACTGGCATAGACACCGTTAACAACCACATTATAGAATTTTCACTCAAACTGGACAGTAACCCTGAATTTACTGCAAATGTATTGGTTGCATATGCAAGGGCAGCTGTACGCATGAACAATGAAGGCAACCATGGAGCAAAAACAGTATTTGATGTACCACTGTCATATTTGTCTGCAAAGAGCCATGCTGAGCTTATAAAGGGACTTTTATAATCGGATTTAGAACCAAAACTCATTATCTGCCATAGTATGTAGTATTATTTTTATGGCTGCAGCTATGCGGGTAGGAGGTAGTAATGAGTGGTTCAGCATTAGACAATGTTACTTGGAAGGGCAACAGCAGAAAAATGTATAAAGCAGTAATGTCTGCAGTTCCTGCAATTTTCAGATCCACAATAAGACGTGAGATTGAGAGTTGGGTTGTGGAGCACAAAGTCAAAGTTGTTACTGAAGAGTTACTTTTGAAAATGTTTTATGAAAAAGCTCCTAAAGGTTATAAACAAAAGCTTGGCCCGAAACTGGAGGCAATGAAAACAAAACGCGGAGAAACACGTGGAGAATCAGAAGAAGAAAACACTGATTCTGAAGATGAAGAATAATTTTACTAATTAAATGGTAGGTACAGCACACACATGAGTGTAGCTGTATCTGCCATTTTTTTGTCCCGTGCTTGTCCAAAGCAACCGGTTGTAAATAGTGTCGTTAATTTGCCTTATTTTTTAGAAAGCAAAAAGTACATTGTTTTAATGGGAGGGCATAATAATGATAGAATTTTTGACTGATTATTGGTTAGTTGTATTAATTGCAATAGGGTTTGCTGGGTACGTTATATATCTGATAACAAAGCACCGTTGGACAAAATTAAGAGAAATGGCATATAAAATGATTGTACAGGCTGAGCAGGTTATTACGGGAACAAAGAAGGGCCAGGAGAGGTTCAATGCCGTACTTAACCAGCTTTATAATGTTATGCCTTTGTGGTTAAGAATTTTTATTCCTAAAAACCTTCTTGAGAAAAAACTTCAGGAATGGTATGAGCTTATAAAGGATTCACTGGATGACGGACAAATAAACCACTCTACAGAACATGAGAAAAATAATAATATAGAGAATTTATAGTTCACATGGGGACTTGTTGATTAACTTGCAAAACCTTGATATTATACCATTACATGGCAAATATGAAAAGGAGATGGTATGATAATGAAAATCAAGGGCTTGATAGTTGCTTTTACACTGCTTTTGACAGTGGTATTCAATTCTGGTATCTCTTCAGCTGACGGGACCGTACCGGGTAGTCCGCTAATCTATGGTGACTACAACAATGATGGTAGCGTTAATGCGTTGGATCTGGTAGGGTTTAAACAATATCTCATGGATTCAGAACGAACCTACAATAGTAGTTTGGATCTTAATCTTGATAATACCGCAGATTCAGTAGATTATGCTATTTTGAAACAGTATTTACTGGGCATTGTAACTACACTGCCTATAAACTCTCCGGCAACAAATATTAAGACAGGTATTAATTACAAGATAATCAACCGTAACAGCGGTAAGTTTCTGGATGTATCCGGCTCATCTGTTGATGATGGCGGAAATGTAATTCAATGGGGGCTTACAGGTGGAACAAACCAGCAATGGAGTTTTACGGATGCAGGGGGAGGATACTACAAAATAGTTAACCGAAATAGTGGAAAGCTTTTAGAAATACTTAACTCGTCAGTTGAGAATGGCGGTGATGCTATTCAGGGAACAGACGATGAAAGTAATTCGCAAAAATGGAGACTGGTTGATATTGGCGGAGGATATTATAAAATAGTTAACATGGGAAGCGGAAAGCTTCTGGAGGTGTTAAGTACATCTACAGCCAACGGCGGTGATGTTGCCCAATGGACTGACAATGGAGGCAAAAATCAGCAGTGGTACCTTGTAGCTCAAACAACAGGTAACATTACATACACACTGGTTAGAGAACAAAATCCAACAGCTGACCAATCGGATGCATATGCAAAAATAAAAGCCGCTATGGATTCGGCAGTTATGTACTATAATAATCTAACTAATATCAGCAAGCAGTTAACTGTATATTACAACACATCAGTTTCCACTGCAGATGGAAATATAAACGGAACTATAAGGTTCGGCGCATCAAGAAGTTATATGGACACTTGCACCGCTATGCATGAAATTGCTCATACTGTGGGTGTAGGACAGAGTTCAGCTTGGTTCTCTTTAGTCAAAAACGGCATTTATACAGGAACGTATGGTACAGAAGAATTAAGGAATATAACAGGTGTTTCAACAGATGTTGTGCATGGCGACAGTCAGCATTTTTGGCCGTATGGACTGAACTATTCCAGTGAGGTAAAGACCGACGCAGATTACATAAATCACTGTAGAATTGTAAACCAGTTTAAAAAGGACGGGGTGTAAAGGTATGGGAGGTATAGAATTGAGAAAGAAAATTAATTTGGTTAAACGTATTTGTTTAGTTATTCTAACCGTAGCGATTCTAAGCCTGTGCTTGCAGGTAAATCTATATGCTGACGGTGATCCCGGAAATGACGCCACATTGAGTCCGTCGTCAACAATAAAAGGGGTTACAATAACAGACTTGGGAATCCCATCGGGGTCACTGGAAGGTTCTGTTACGCCCGGGAAAGTGCTGCTGAATGGGATACAGGCAGCAGACACATCTAATGCAGGAGCGTTCATTACACAATTTGCTCAGAATGCTCCCGGGGCAAAGGTAAAGGCAGTCAAGTATAAAGCTGGAACATGGACACACTATTTTGAAACAGATGCAGCATATTCAAATGAGCCTATATCAGATAATGACTTTTTTGTAGTAAAGGTAACATCATCATACAATACACAAATAAGATACTACAAAATAATAGTGACAGTTGACGCACAAGCACCCCAACTGGGATACTATCCCATGGGAGGCCAGATACAAGCCGCAGGAACAAAGAAAGCTGAGGTAATTGTGAAGGCTGACGATTCGGGGATGGTATACTATATAGTAAGTAAATATGCTCCAAAACCCACAGTTGGGCAGATAATGGCAGGAAAAGACGGATATGGTGACCCGGCTTATGCCTGGGGCAATACAGCTATAACAGCCAACAAAGAAAAGAGTATTATAATAGACAATCTCCCGGAATATTCTACTACATACGACATCTGGTTAGTGGCTGTGGATTCAATTGGTAATACTACTGTACAATACAGGACGGATATCAGAACCCCCGGAGAAACTGCCGGCAGCGAAGCAAAATTGGACTACATGTCTACAATAAAGGGAAACACAATCGGTTATTATAATACCGGAACACCATCTTCCACAATTGCAGGAATAACAGCCGGAACAACAGAACTAACAATGGCTCAGGCAATTGATGAGACAAATATCTGGCCTTATATAACATCTCTTAGAGGAACCTATGCAGAAGCTGATGTTAAGGTAGTCAAGTATGCAAACGGAGCGTCTACGGTAAATTTTGAAACAGACCCGGACTATGCAAATGAGCCCGTAACAAACAATGACTTTTTCATAATTAAGGTGACATCAGAGGATGGCTCTACAGTAAACAATTATAAAATCGTAGTAAAATCCCCACTATTATCTTACAGACTGCCACAGGTGACAAATGTAACATTAGATGAGACTGGAACAGCCAGATGGGATGATCTTACAAATGAATCAGGTTATGTTGTACAATTATATAGTGATTGTGGGGAAGTAGGCTCACCTATAAATTTGACATCCGGAACAACCTCTTACAACTTTTTAGCAGCTATGAGAGCAGCAGGGGAAGGAAACTATAACGTAACGGTAATGGCAAAAGGAGACGGTATTTCGTATACTGACGGACCATGGTCAACTCACTCATCTGAACAGACGGTAATTCAACTTTCCACAGTAAGTGAAGGACTTAATTGGGACGGAGATGTGGCAAAGTGGACCCAAGTACCACATGCCGTTAGCTATTCCGTACAGGCCTACAGGGACGGAAAGGCATGGGTAATGCCTGTAACTGTGGCTGCTGAAAATGCAGTGGCGGGATTTAATTTCGGGCCATCAATAGCTGCAGCGGGACCAGGCAAATATACATATAAAGTAACGGCAAAGGGAAACAATTTACTTATTCTGGATGCGATAGCCCCATCACCATTATCAAACGAAATCATAAAGTTATCGCCAATCAGCAGTACAACGTTAAGTACAGCCTCAACAATAAAAGGTGTTGCAATAAGTGATCTGGGAATTCCAAATACTGATCAAAATTTTGTAGCACAGGGGAGGATAACTATAAGTGCGACCAAGGCTGCTGATACTTCTAATGCAGGATTGTATATAACCTCATTTAAGCCCAACGACCCAAAATCCAAGGTGAAGGCAGTTAAGTATGCAAATGGAGCCTCAACGGCAAACTTTGAAAAGGATTTAGCGTATTCAAACCAGACTATAAAAAATAATGATTTCTTTTTAGTTAAAGTAACAGCAGAGGATAATGTTACAATAAGTTACTACAAAGTTGCCGTAACTGTTGAGGGATCAGTGCCTAGCATGGGATACTATCCTGAGGCCGGGCCTATACAGGCAGCCGGCACAAAGAAGGTTGAGTTGGTTGTAAAAGCCAATCAATCAGGAAGGGTATACTATGTAGTTACAGGAGAAGTTGGTTATTACGACCCGACTCCAACAAAGGAGCAGGTATTGGCAGGTAAAAACGGAAAAGGCGGGACCGGATTAGCTTCGGGTAATATACCCATAACGGCTAATGTAGAAGAGAGAATTATAATAGATAATCTTCCATGGTATTCGAAGACCTACAACGTATGGGCAGTGGCCGTTAATGAAGAAGGAAATATGTCAGCACCATACAGAGCAGAGGTAACCACCCCCGGACTGGTAGCAGGCAGTGAGGCTAAATTAGACTATATGTCAACAATAAAAGGGAATCCCATAGGTTATTATAATGTCGGTACCCCTGCATCTACAATAGAAGGCATAACAGCCGGGACAACAGAGCTGACTGGTACGGCAGCGACAGATATTACTAATGCCGGATCATATATTACATTATTCAGAGGAACTTATGCAGAAGCAGAAATAAAAGCAGTTAAGTATGCAGAAGGAGCTTCCACACAAAACTTTGAAACAGATGAAGCGTATGCAAGCACCCCAATAGCAAACAATGACTTTTTTATACTAAAAGTAACCTCAGAAGATAAATCCAAAGTAAGCTACTATAAAATCATAGTAAAGGTAAAGCCTTGATAATTTTTCACAAACACAACAAAAGCCGCACAATGTGCGGCTTTTGTTGTGTTATACTTTATTGGGATATGGTTTTCTTTTTATTTTTGAGAAGCAGTGCTGCAACCAGACCTACAACAGCAATAACACCTGCGGTTATAAACATATTTCTGTAGCCCGCACTTATTGCAGTCTGAAATGTATTTTCAATAGTTGCTCTTGCGCTTTCAATCTTATTAAGATAATCCAGCTTCCAATCACTGAAAATTTTATCCAGATTGATTTGAGATGCAGCTCCTTTTGGTGCTGCTGACATTGCTCCAAGTATCTTATCCTTGATAGTTGGTATTACTTTATCAAGCATATTTGAAGAAAAATCTTTCAGAACATCTACAACATTAGTAACATCTGCTGATTTAAGTTTCTCTATGGCATTGCTTGAAACACCGCCTCCACTTGTCATCTTGGACATGTCAAAGTATCCTGACACATACTGTGAACCTGGGAACGTAGGTGCAGACTGTTCAGGCATTACTGCCATTACTTTACTCTGAACGCTCTTACCGGCTTCAGCTATAAAGTTAATCATAATATTCGGAGAAACAGCTACTCCGATTGACCTTATCAAAGACAGGGTAGACAATGCTGAAGCTGATTCTCTTTCACCGACAAATGACAACATAAGGTAATTGAGGGGAGTTCCCATGGTAAAGCCCATACCAAAACCTACAAAAACCAGTCCGATCATTATTGAAACAAAGCTTGGGTGAGCAGTTGTAAAAAATGCCAGGAAGAAAGTTCCGAAAGCTGTGCAAATCATACCCAGAACTGTTACCAGCTTTGCAGAGTATTTATCAATAAATTTCCCTCCAAGAGGTGCACTGATTCCTGCAAAAACCGACATCAATGTAACCAGATATCCTCCGTTACCGGTCTTAATCTTTAGAATGTTTTCAGCGAATTGAGGGATGAAAACAACTGCCATAAGGCCAACACCTGTAATAAAGCCCAGAATTAGAGTTAAAAGTATCTGACGCTCTTTGAAATATCTCAAGTTTAAAATAGGGTCATCAGCTTTTGATTCTATAAGAATAAACAAAGGCAAACAGATAACAAATAAAATAAGGAAAGG
Source organism: Bacillota bacterium (assembly GCA_023412275.1). Classification (GTDB taxonomy): domain Bacteria; phylum Bacillota; class Clostridia; order Acetivibrionales; family DSM-1351; genus Ruminiclostridium. The sequence continues at coordinate 29,602 of JAEYNY010000157.1, read as the reverse complement.
ATAAACATGTAAATCCTTTATACTTTCAGTAAAATTGAAGTAGTTCAAGTTGGTAAGGGCATACATAAGGCTTAATATCATAATACTCAGTACCAGACTGCCCTTTAAATCCATTTTCTTATTATCCTCGCCAAGGTTCTCTTTTAGATTGTAGCTTAATGCCAGAATCAACAAGCTTATAGGAAGGTTAATAAAGAATATCCAGCCCCAATGGTTAACTCCTGCAATATCAAGAATGGATGAACCCATAGTAGGGCCCAGAATTGTGGCAATACCATAAACTCCTCCAACAAAACCCAGTGCAGTTCCTCTTTTCTCGGGGGGGAAGCTGTTTCCTATAAATGCATTTGCTATAGGCATAATTCCTCCACCGCCGATAGCCTGAATAACTCTTGCTATAAGAAAAAATGTGAAGTTCCCGTAAAAATTGGATATACCGCAGAGAAAGGAACCAACCGCAAAAATAATTATGCTAGTCAGATAGACTTTCTTACGTCCATACCTGTCTGAGAGTTTGCTAACTATCGGCATAGCTACGGCATATGCCAAAGTGTAAATGGTAACCATCCAGACACTTAAAGACTCACTGATACCAAAGCTGTTTTTAATTACAGTTCTTGCAGGGGAGACAATACCGCTGTCTATAGCCCCCATAAAAATACCCAACAAAAAAATCGCCAGTACAACAATTCTTTTCTTATTATCGTTCTTAGTATTAATTGTATTCATTTTTTTCTCCTTTCTGAACATTGTTCACTTAATATTAAAAAAATTTTAAATATTCATATGACTATACAATTCATCAAAAGTTATATACTTAGTTTTGCTCAGGTACATCAGGTTTGAGACAATAAAATGAGACAAACTGTGTGGTGTCAGCAAAGATTTTATTGTTCCGTTTGCTTTTTCAATATTTAAAATTCCTTCAACCATGGTATAAAGTTCTTTCATATCATCGTCCCTTTCAGGACTGTAGCCTTTGAGCATTGAAATTTCGTAGAAAATGGAAAGATACTTATCTACAAAGCCATCGAGATAAATGTATATCTCTCTGATTTTATCCTTTAGGGGTACCTTTAATGATTTAAGGCTTTCCGACAATCCTATAATCTTTCTCCAGTCGTCCATAAAAATTTCATGGACAAACTTTTCTTTGTTTTCAAAGTAGTTGTAAAAGGTACCTATACCGATATCGCAATTTTTAGCAATATCCCGTATGTTCATTTCCTTGTAGCTCTTTTCAATAAGAGTTTTTCTGCCTTCCAATATCAAGTTTTCCTTTATATTTTCAATTATCTTTGGCACATAATCACCTTTTATATGAACGATGTTCATATTATAACATCTGGCAGAAAAAAATAAAAGTTTAAAATTGCACAAAAATAATTCTTAATAAAGATGTATAACTATTTCTATTGCAGGAAATTCATTTTAATACATAGAATATCTGTAGTAGAAAGGGGATGAGAACATAAGTGGAGCAAATAAACGAAACATACCCGGAAAAGCCTTGGGAGCTTAAACCGTGTAAATTTGAAGATCTGGAAAACAAAACAAGGCAAATGATGGGTAATGAATACTGGGAGAAAAACAAAGAAGATTTAATAGAAAAGTGGAAGGAATCCGTAAACGTTGAAAACAAAAGGATAAAACTGCTGCGTTTTCTCTCTGAAAAGGATAAGGTTACCTTAAATGAGATTTATGAGGTTATGGGAGAAAATGATAAAAACGAAGTTCTTAAAATATTGGCAGTCATGAAATTTCAAAAACTTATAGAAGGTATTGATAATAGGTTAATTATGATTAGTTACCTTGGAAAAGAATATTTAAAGAACTCCTAAAGAAGAGCCAAATGGTTCTTCTTTATTTTTATAGTTAACGATAAATTTGGAATATATAATTGAATAACTTGATTTTAATTTAAAAATCATTTACAATATAAACATTAAATGGCAAATAATTCATTAGTTTGGCAAAAATTTAATTTATTATAAACTTTTCAAAAAAATGTAATTAGAAATATCAAATAAATACTTTTTTTGTTTTATTATAGTACAAAAGCCAAATGTCTTGATTTTAGACATACCTTATAAGCATAAAAGAACTTGTACAAGCTCAGGTAGACATAGAACAGAATGTTTCATCAGATAAGATTATTTAAATGCCTTATGTTCACAGCTTTTAAAGAGCAACACAGTACAACTTTATATTAATTGCAATATGATGTATTAAAATTTTATAAAGTTTTAAAAGAACACCAAGGATAGGAGGTTTGGAATAATCTATTTAGGTAAGAGTTTTGAGTACAGTATTTTTAAACTTAATTAGGGGGGCGTGTACTAAAAAATGAAAATAAAATCAAAAATATACATTATATTTTCAGCACTAATCATAACTTATTTGATCGGGGCCATTGTGTTTCTTGATATATCAAACGGCATATTAGAGGATAACTTCAATAGTCTCACAAATACTTTAAATAAAGATGCAAATCAAAAGGTAAAAGGTCAATTAGAAAACATAACAAGTCAAATAAGCTTGAGCATAGAATCAATAGAAAATCAGGTTGATGAATCAATGCTCAACGCTGCGTATGCACTGCAAGAAATTGATTCTCAAAAAACACTCACTGACAGTGATCTTGATGCAATTCGCAAGAAGCTGGGAATGAGTGATCTGTATCTGACAGACCCAAATGGTATATTTATAGCTTCAACCGAAAAAGCCTCAAAAGGATTATCGTTGTTTTCCATATGGGAGGGATATAAAGACCTTGTCACAGGAAAAGCTCAGGTATTACCGTCTACTTTGAAAGTTAAAGAAGAAACCGGACAAATATTCAAATTTACTGCTATACCTAGAAGCGGTAATAAAGGTATTATTGAAACTGCATGTGAATCCGGTGTTGTAGAAAAGGCACTAAGCATGTATGTTGACAATAGCAATACCAACGGAATTAACTCTATTCAGATAGTTGACAGTGCGGGAATTGCCCTGACACAGAACCTTAAGCAGGGAATCAAGGCAGAATGGCCTAAAGGCAAAAAAGTCGAGAATAATTTTGTAAAGCAAGTATTTAAAGACGGAAAAGCCATAATTAACATTAACGGTCAAAACGGTGATATTTTTGCTCCTGTCAAATTTGGAAGCGAAATCAGATATGTAATGCACGTTAAACTAGATACCACAATCTACTACAGTAGTGTAAGCCTTGCGAAAACGAGTCTGAATTCTACTGAAAAAAATGTCAGTAAAAATCTTATACTTTACGCACTAATTTCATTCCTCGTACTATTATTCTTCCTATTCATGCTTTTCCAATACCTGAGGTTTATACTAAAATCCTTAAATAAATTTGCAAATGTCCTGAAATCAATGGGTAAGAGTAAAACCAATATAATGGAAAAAGTTAATGTTAAGGAGGCCGAACTTAACGAAATTCAGGATGGCATAAATGTTGTTACAAAAGGCTATGAGGAAATCATTAAAACCATTAAGACCAGTATTGGTAATGTATCAGGCTTGCAACAAGAGTACAGTAAAAACATGAACCATGCATTTGAAACTATAAAACAGATTTCTGAGGCTTCAGGAGAAATGGCAGCTAATAACGAGAAGGAAATGAAGCATGTTGACGAGATAACAAAGGTTATGGGCACTATGATAAATACCTTGAATAACGTAAACAGTGCTACACAATCCCTTAAGGATATGTCCAACAAGACTCATGAGTATGTAAATACAAGTGATGAGGGCCTGAGTAAAATAACAAATGCCATGGAAAGAGTTGAAACTGAAGTTATAAGCAGTCACGAAAGTATAAAACAGCTCATTAACAGTTCAAACGAAATAAGCGGAATTGTTGAGTTTATAAACAGCGTGACATCACAAACAAATCTGCTGGCACTTAATGCAGCGATAGAGGCTGCAAGAGCAGGTGAAGCAGGAAGGGGCTTTGCGGTGGTTGCCGAGCAAATAAGAAAGCTGGCAAATGACAGCTCAGAAGCAACTAGTAGGATAGTAGAAATATTAGGTAATATCAAGAAGGACATACAATCTACAACCGAGGGTAATGAAAAGCAGATTATTGTTATAAATGACAGCAAGTCTGAAATTGACTCGGCAAAGATTGCATTAAAAGGACTGATTGATTTTACTATCAAGTCAAGAGAGCAGGTTGAAGAGGTTACAAACAATGTGGAACTTCTCAGACAAAATGAGAAAACAGTGGAAGAGGTTGTAGAAGTGGTTAATCAAGCTATTGAGTCTAATGCTGCAAGCAGTGAAGAGCTACAGGCTACAATAGAAAATCTTCTTGCTTCTATGGAATATCTGTCAACATCTCAAAACAGTATAACATCAGAGCTGAAAACACTTGATAAACTATAAAATAACATAAAAAGTGTACTTTAAGGCTGTGTGTGAACCGGGGTTCATACACAGCCTTTTTTTGGCCTTTTCACTATTGGAATATATTTTAAATAAATAAGGTTTGATGTAAAATAGAATTAAATGCAAAATAAAATTGAGGAGGATATTCATTTTGGATAAATCAATATTGGCAGATTATCTGGATTCACTGGAAGCGAAAGGTATCCCCGGCTGTGACTGCGTTATTTTTCACAATCACAAGTCGGTTTTCCGCCACACTACCGGTTTCGCAGACGCAAGAAAAGCAAAGCCTTTGACTTCAGCAAATACATACTGGTTATTCTCGGCAACGAAGCTTATAACATGCACCGCGGTTATGCAGCTTGTTGAAAAAGGAAAGATATCACTGGATGCCCCCGTAGCTGATTACCTGCCGGAATACAAACATTTGAATGTAAAATGCGGCTCTGGAGTAGCGCCTGCTAAAAATACACTTACAATCAGGCATCTTCTTTCCATGCAAAGTGGGTTAAACTACAACCTTCAGGCTCCATCCATCGTGAAGGTCCTTGAGGACACAAAAAATGAAGCCACTACGAGAGAGGTTATACGGGAATTGGCAAAAGAGCCTTTAGAATTTGAACCCGGTACACATTTTTTGTACAGCCTTAGCCATGATGTGCTTGGGGCAGTTATAGAAGTAGCTTCGGGACAAAAATTCGGAGAATATCTGGATGAACATATTCTAAAACCTCTTGGGATGAAAAATACCGGCTTTGAATTAACATCTGACAGAGAGGCAAATATGTCTGAACAGTTTGAATTTGATATGGATACGATGACATCAAAACTTATATCATTAGTCAACTGCTATAAACTATCCAACAAATATGAAAGCGGAGGGGCCGGCCTGATATCCACAGCAGATGATTATATTCTGTTTCTAGATGCAATGTGTAACGACGGAATGAGCGCAGACGGATACAGAGTCCTCACAAGAGAGTCAATTGATTTGATGCGCAAGGATCAGATGAATGACATTTCAAAAAAAGATTTTGATGGATTCGGAAGAATAGGATATAGTTATGGACTTGGTGTACGTACTCTTATTGAAAGGGAAAAGTCGGGAGTCAAAAGCCCCCTTGGAGAATTCGGTTGGGATGGGGCTGCAGGAGCCTATGCAGTAATTGACGTTGAAAACCATCTCGCTATTTTTTATGTACAACATGTACGCAACTGCGGTTATGCATACTCAGATATTCATCCAAAGATAAGAGATCTTTCCTATGAAATGCTAGGTTTATAAATGGATTAGGTTATTTAGTTAAGCATATTAGCCATAAAAACTACAAAAAGTGTTAGTGGCTGATATGCTTTTTTGATTCAAGAATTAATACTTTATGTTAATTATTAAGTTTAATCTCGTTAATATTACCAAAAAACTGGTAAACATAACTATTGTCACCTTTTGCTTTCTAGGTATGGTAATATAAGTATATTACATTATAAGTATTTTGCCGACGATTTAAAAACTGAATACAGGGGGGATATATGTATGAGATTACAACCAGTAGAAGAAATACTAACGTCTTGGAGGAGATGTATTAATTCTGGTTTGATTAATTCAGCTACTGCTGCGAGTACGTATATTGGTGAAGATGCTTTACAAACTGCATTAAGCGAAGGAAAGCCGTTAATATCATTATTTGATGAAATATGGAGGGAGTTGGAAAACCTTACGGTAAACAAGAATTTGGTTTTTTTATTAACCAGTCCAGAAGGAGTCCTTTTAAAAAAAAGTGCTGTAGAGAATTGAACAAGAAAATTGAAAAAATCGGAATTAAAATTGGAATGTCTTTTGCCGAAAGGTCAATAGGTACCAACGCAATAGCCTTGTCCATAAAAATGAAAAAACCGGTTTATACCACACCGCTGCACCATTATTGTGACCTACTCAGAGAATTCTATTTTTACTCAGTACCGTTAGAAATTAAAAAAAGCGATATAGGCTACTTGGCTATATGTAGTCTAAATGAGCCTGTTAAGGTTGAACTTGGAGTTATAGCTGACCTTACAGCCTACAGAATTATCAATGAGTTGAAATCGAGTAAAATAAGTTCAATTCTGCCAGAAAAAAAGGATTGTTTGTTAAACAAGAAGCAGTTGGCGATTCTAAAGTTAATCGCAATGGGGGTACCTGACAAAACTATAGCACTTGAAGAAGGTATAACCATAAATACTGTTAAGTACCACAAAAAAAGTATTTTTAAGAAGCTTGAAGTAGAATGTTCGGCACAAGCTGTAATTAAATGTTTAAAACTTGATATTATGTCTATAGACGATATCGATTGTTGAAAACAGATAAAGGGGCTGACTACCTTTTAAGGTAGTTTGTCCCTTTTTTTGCATTTCACTACACTAAGACACAATAGTAAATTCACAAAATATTATATAAAATGACAATTAATACATCATATTGAATAATTTTCTGATTTTAGTTTAATTGCTAGTACGGTTCTAATTTGTTTCTTTTTGCTTTTTTTAGAAAAAAACGAAAGAAGGATGCCAAAAATGCCATTTATTGAAGTAAACAATCTGGTAAAGGATTACAAGCTCAATGTAAGGAAAAAAGGGTTATTAGGTTCACTTCAAAGTCTGCTTGTTCCTGAGTACAAAATGAAGCGTGCTGTTGATGATATCAGTTTTTCCATAAACAAAGGAGAAATGGTAGGTTTCATAGGCCCTAACGGTGCAGGTAAATCTACCACGGTAAAAATGTTAACGGGAATACTGGTACCCACTTCAGGCTCCATAACAATAGACGGTCTATGTCCCTATAAGGAAAGAAAAAGAAATGCTATGCGTCTTGGAGTAGTTTTTGGCCAGAGGACCCAACTATGGTGGGATTTACCTGTAATTGATACCTTTGAACTCTTGAAATATATTTACAAAATACCTGAATCCAGATACAAGAAAAATATGGAATTATTTAACGAATTATTAGAAATTGATTCTTTTATAAGTCAACCGGTAAGACAGCTAAGTCTTGGGCAAAGGATGAGGGCAGATATTGCAGCTGCTTTGCTGCATGACCCTGAAATCATATTTTTTGATGAGCCTACCATAGGACTTGACGTTATTGCCAAAGAAAAGGTACGAGAGTTTATCAGGTACATAAACAAAGAAAAAGGTACAACGATGCTCTTTACTACTCATGACATGCAAGATATTGAAAAGACCTGCCAGAGAATGATAATTATTGACCAGGGTGTGACAATTTATGATGGCACGGTAGAAGAAATAAAAGAAAAGTACGGCACAGACAGAACCCTACAGGTAGATTTTTCTGAGAATGTTGAAAAAATAGATATACCCGGAATACAGGTAATTGAAGAGAATGGAAGCAAAAAGAGATTTAAATTCCGTAAGGATGAAATCCAAATATCCAGTCTCATAAATGAATTAACTCAAAAATATCCTATTGTGGACCTGACAGTTCAAGAACCTGAAATTGAAGGGATAATCAGAGAAATCTATCAGGGGGGGATCAAGTTCGATGAGAGCCTATGTGGAGTTCGCTAAAAAAGCATTCCAGAATAATATTGCATATAGGGCGGATTGTGTAGCAGGTATTATAAATGCCATAATCATGATATTTGTAAATATATGTGTCTGGAAGGCAATCTATGAGGATGAACAGGCTGTAGATGGTGTGCAGTTTAAAATGCTGATAACCTATGTGGTTCTTGCCTTCCTCATGCAATGTATTTATGCCATGGATGAGTACCGCATTGAAAATAAGGTGCGATCAGGCTCTATAGGATTGGATTTACTCAAGCCTATTAATTTCAGCGGCTATATTTTTTCATATAATGTAGGTATCTTGATTTTCAGGGTTGTCATGCAGCTCACACCAGCATTAATCATATCCATAATTCTTTTCAAAATGCTTCCGCCTTTTTCATTAACAATGTTTGCACTTTTTCTGGTCAGTATGATTCTGGGTTATCTTGTATTGTACTGCTTGAATTTCATAGTATGGATAAGCTCTTTCTGGTTTTATTGGACCTTCAGTCTTGTAACAATCAAGGACGCAGCTGTAATGATATTGTCAGGTGCATTACTTCCATTGTGGTTTATGCCTCAGGCAATGGTAAATTTTATAAATCTTACTCCCTTTGCTTCCATATATTACGTACCCATTACTATCTATCTGGGGCAAATGCCAATGGAGGAAATTGCTTTTGCGCTTTTAAAACAGCTAATATGGGTTCTTGGTTTGTTTATAGTTGGCAGGCTCTTATGGAGATCAGCATTAAAAAAATTGGTTGTTCAGGGGGGATAGTCAGTGAAAAAGAAACCGTTATACAGTCCTGTTGAAATAATTATTTTGCTATTGAAGTATGCAAAACTCAGTATAAAATCAATTCTGGAATATAAATTTGACAGAGTCTTTATCACAATAGCAATTTTTTGCAGAGAAATGATATCCGTTGTAGTTATGTTTCTTATACTGGCCAGATTTGTACGAATAAATGGCTGGGAGTATAACCAGATGTTCTTCCTGTACAGCTTTTTGTTTTTATCCTACAGCGTATTTGTATTGTTTTTTGCCGGTATGAGAGATTTCGACAATATGATTTATTCAGGGGAATTTGACAGGTTTCTGACAAGGCCTCTTGGTCTTATGTATCAGATAGTTGCGTCAAGGATAGATTTGAGTGCAGCTCTCGGCCATGGAATAGTGGGAATAATCTTGTTTGTAAACACTGCATTTTCTGTAGGCATAGACTGGAATGCAAAAAATATTTTTTATTACATAGTGGTTTTAGTGACAGGGGCAGTTATACAGGCCTCAATATTCTTGTTTTCTGCCTGCTTCAGCTTCTGGACATACAAGGTTGACAATCTGAGGAATATGATATTCTTTAATGCCAGAAGAATTTCAGGTTATCCGTTAAGCTTTTATCCGGGTATCATACAAAAACTGCTGATGTTTGTAGTTCCGTTCGCTTTTGTAAACTTTTTCCCTGCACAATATTTCTTAAGAAAAAGTGAAATGTCTTCATATTGGAGCGGTTTTCTCTATATGACACCGGTGGTTGCCGTAATAATGTTTTTGCTTGTATACGCATTTTGGAAAAAAGGTGTAAGCCGTTATTCCAGTACAGGTACAGCGATGTAATTAGACTAAAGGGGGATTATTGTTTTGAAAAGCTATAAAAATCTTATTGTTATCGGAGTACTTGTATTCGGGATAGCAGCATTTCTTACGGTAAAATATGTTAACTTTAATGATTTACTTAAAAGCGTAGGCTATTACGATGAAAAAGTAAGCGTCGTAAGTACCGCAGATATACACGGGCATATTATCTTCGATGAGGAGGCTGGGGGATATTACTCTCTGGACGACGTAAGTGTAATGATGGGTATGCCTTTAATGAAACATCTGATAGACGGTATAAAGGAGAAAAATAAGAATACATTGGTTCTGGATTCCGGAGATATGTTTCACGGAACCAACGAAGCCAATATAAATAAGGGTGAAGGAGTTGTACAAGTAGCCAATTTAATGGGCTATGATGCAATGACACCCGGTAATCATGATTTTAACTTTGGTTATGACAGGCTGGTTCAAATAAAAGATGAACTTAAATTTCCAATTCTTTCTGCAAATATTTATAAAGATGGAAAGCCTGCATTTCAAGAGTACAAAATTGTAGAAGTTGGGGGCAAAAAAATAGGCTTATTCGGAATGACGGAACAAAATGCCCTTATAAACACAAATTCAAGGGACACGGAAGGTGTAACTCTTGAAGATCCTGTAAAAATTGCAAAGAAAATGGTAACGACACTCAAGGATAAGGTGGATGCAATAGTACTTATATCACATCTTGGGGATGACATAGACAGAAAAGTAGTAAAGCAAGTTGACGGCATAGACTTGATTCTGTGCGGACACCACCACTTTTTATATGAAAAGGCTGAAAAGGTCAACAATACATATCTGGTGGAAGCCGGAGGATACAGCACTCACGTAGGGCTGGCAGATATGTACTTTAAAGACGGCAAGCTGGCAAAGGTAGTATGGAGCGTTAAAAAAACCAAGGACAAGGAAAAAGCTGATCAAGTTTTAAACAAGGTGGCAGAGAAATATCATGCAATAGCCCTTGAATCTTCTAAGGAAGTTGTAGGAAAAACCAAGGAGAAGCTTGATGGCTTTAGAAATAACGTTAGAAGCAAAGAGACAACTTTAGCAAATTTGCTTTGCGATGCAATGCGTGAAACCGCTGGTGCGGATTTAACCCTTATGAATGGAGGCGGAATACGAGAAAGTATTCCGGCAGGTAACATAAATCTGTACTCCATTGGAAAATCCCTGCCATTTGTAAATTCCCTCGTAACAATAGAGGTAAAGGGAGAAAACATATACACTGCGGTTGAAAGAGGTATAAGGCTTTACCCTGACGGAGGTTCCAATGGAGGCTTCTTGCAGGTTTCAGGCATAAAGTATACGTTCGACGCATCAAAACCTGCCGGTAAAAGGCTGGTAAGTATTACACTGAACGGTAAACCGCTGGACAGAGAAAAGTACTACAAAGTTGCAACAAATGACTATCTGTATAACGGTGGAGACGGATACGATGAATTGAAGGAAGGAAAGTTGCTAAGCAAGGGCGAGCTTCTTAAAGATGTTCTTGCTAAATACATAAAAGAAAAGGGTGATGTTTCAGCGAAGGTTGAAGGCAGAATAAAGGTAGTAAATGAGCGGTACAAGTAAAAATATTTTAAAGGAGTGTAAAACTTATGCAGAGACAGGAAATAGAAAGCAAGGTTTGTGAGGTTGTAAGCAGAGTTGCACAATTTAATAATGAAAATGTGGTGGCTGATAGTGATTTAAGAGACAACTATGGAGTTGACTCAATAGTTCTTGTGGAGCTACTGGTTGAAATCGAAGATATTTTTGGAATAACCTTTGATAGCAGCTCTCTAACCTATGAAACCTTTTCAACAGTGAATTCTATAACTGATTATGTTAACAATATATTGAATTCCTGAATACACAGTGATAGGACAGGTGACTATGATAAAACAAATGGGCAATGTACCCAGATACTTTGAGCCGTATGTAAATGATTGTTTCCATAATGCATATTCTGCTGTTCTTTTACATATGGGAATGAATCCTAACATTATTCTTGCTGATTACCTATCGTTTATGTATGACCGTGAAAACGGATATGTTGGAGTCAACTATTTTTACAGACCCAATACGACGGTTGAGTTTACAGAAGATGAACTGAATACATCCCTTGAATTTGTATACCTGGCGCCAACAGTCTTATACAGTCAGGCACCAGTAAAAGGTATTGATAGCAGGTACAAGGACAGGGTCAATATCAACATGTTTATGGAGGACAAGCCTGATGTGGCTTACCAACGATTGAAGGAACTGCTTTATAACGGAATACCTGTAGTTGCGGCTGTTGATTTGTACTATATGAAATATCACAGGGCATATGGAAAGGAACATGGTTTGCACTGTGTAGTATTTACAGGATATGACGAAGAAGAAGGATTCTTTCACCTATTTGATAAGTATAAGCTTTCAAGCAGTGATTTTGACGGAACACTTCCTATAGATGAGGTCAACATGGGAAGAATGTCGGATAACCCCTTGCCGGGAGTAAATTCGACACAAAAAAGACCGGTTCGCAATCTATGGATGGAAATAGGCTCAGATAAGGATTTTAAAGTCTTAGAAGAAAAATTACTGAATGTTATAAATGAAAGCTGCCAGAGAATGAAAGGCCAAAAAGAAGTTCTCGGACATAAGTGCGGCTTGAATGCAATTGAGTTATTTTCAAAAAGTTTATTGGAAAAGAAAAATGAAAAGCTTGATGATGAAAAAGTGTACTGGTACAGGGTGTATCTCAACGGTAGCCTGAAAAATATTTCAAGAAGCAGGAAGCGTTTCAGCGTATTTATTAAAGAAATCAGTTCCCTGTTACCGGAACAGCTAATAACCAGTCTGTGTGTTTCGTTAGAGGAATCTTCAAAACACTGGGATATCTGTTCAAGTATTGCTTTAAAGCTCGGCATAAGAAAATCGCTGGATATGATTGACGATTTGGTAAATCAACTTGATATTATCCGTGAATTGGAGAGCAGTATTGTGGAAAGGCTGGAAGGCTATCTGCAAGGCAGAAGCCTAAATAAATAGAAGGGAAGCGACTTAAGTGAAAGAAATTGAATACTCACCATGGAATCTGTTTAACGAGAGCTGTGAGAAGTATAGAGATAATATATTACTAATATATAATGACAATAAATTTACTTATGGACAGATATATGAAAAGGTTTTGGACTTTTGTGCACTTATTGAAGGTTGGGATTTCAAAATAGGCGGAATCTACCTGCCGAATTGTACAGAATTCATTACAAGCATGTTGGGCTTAAACCGGCAGAAAAAGGTTTTTGTATCACTTTCGTATCAATTTAAGGGAGATACCCTTACAGACCTTATAAACTACACAGATGTTGAACTTTTGATAACAGATCCTAAAGGATATAACTCTGTTCTTGAAAGCATTGACAATATGAACATAAGAATAGTACTTGTTTTACAGGAAAACGGTACATTTGAAAAACATGAGTTCAAAAAGGAAAAACGTGAACTTACAGATATAAAAGAAGATACTTTCGGTATATGCTTCACATCAGGCTCTACTTCAAGACCAAAGGGAATAGTACTCTCAAATCATGCAATTGTAGGAAATGCATTAGCAGTTGCAGAACATCTGGGTTTCACCAGCGACGAACGGACTATCCTGCCAAGGTCTCTTGCTCAGGCGAGTCCAATATCAGGGGACGTGCTCATGGCAATAAGCCGAGGAGGGGGAATTATCCTTCTGAACAATGTATTCCATCCTGCAATATTCTTAAAGGCAGTTCAGGAGTATAAGGCAACTAATTTTTACATAGTAAGAACAATGCTTTTACAAATTCTAGAGTATTCTCAATTAAAAAATTATGATATCAGCTCAGTTAAAAGAGTTCTTATAGGTGGAATGGTAAATCCAATGACAATCTACCGTCGTGCAGCTGAAGCATTCCCGGGGGCAAGAGTTTTCAATGCCTATGGCACATCTGAGGCATCAGCCCGAGTAACCTTCGGTGAACATGAAGATGTAACAACTCTGCCATGTGTAATTGGAAAACCTATGAGAGGCTGCGGTGTAAAAATCTACATGGAAGATGGAAGTGAAGCCCAAGTAGGCGAGATAGGAGAACTATATATAACTAGCGATTACATGATGGACGGCTACTATAATTCACCTGAGCTTACAGCAGAAGTTCTTGGTGAAAAAGGTTTCCGTGTAAGAGACCTTGGCTATAAGGACGAAGAAGGACGTTTCTTTGTACTCAGCAGGAACGACGACATGATTATGCAGGGCGGAAGCAGAGCATATCCAATAGATATAGAAGAAGTTATGCTTAAAAATCCGGTAGTCAAGGAATGTGCCGTAATAGGTGTTGATGACGAGAAACTGGGGCAGAAAATTGTTGCCATGGTGGTCTTAAAAGAAGGCTGTCAAGCAGAAGTAAAGGATATATACAAATGGTGCAACATACAGCTTGAAGACAGAAAAGTACCGAAGGAAATATACATAATACCTGAAATACCGAGAAATGCAATAGGGGAAATAAGCAAAAAGGATGTTAAAGAATTATACCAAAGCTTGAAAAAATGACAGGGGGAAATGTGAATGAAAAGAGAAGAGATATCAAAGGAAAGACAGCTTGTATTACTTACTGCAGTGGAAATGAATGATTCACAGGGTGATGAGCTAAAAAAAATGCTGGATGGCGGTGTTGACTGGTCAGAAGCAATATACCAGATGATTACACATAGAACCCTGCCTATGTTCCGGTACAACCTCAAGAAGTTTAATCTTTACGATTCAATGGAAAAAGAACTTCAAAGACTTATGGATACTCAGTGGGCAGTGTTTGGTGAAAGAAACAACTGTTATCTGGAGAAGCTTTCAGAAATACTCAAGGAGTTTGAAAAGTATAATCTTGTAGTTCCTGTTCTAAAAGGAAACCTCCTTGCGAGTATAGTATATCCTTCAATAGAATCAAGAATCTTCAATGACTTGGATATGCTTATGAATCTGGATGACGTAGGAACTGTAGTAAAGGCTCTTGAAGACCTTGGCTATATACAGGGTAATTACGATGAGGAGAAGGATGTAATAGTAGAAGTACCAAGAAAACAAAAAGTTCTGCACCAGATGGCAACACATGAAATACACCAGTTCCTTAAACTCAGCGATAACAAGTTCGCAAAGCTTGTTGAAGTTGATGTAAACCACGACATTCTCTGGAAAGGTAACTGCCCTTATAAGGTAATGACAAAAGACCTTATACAAAGAGCTGTACCTGTTGAAATAAATAACACAAAGGGTTACATGTTGGACTATATAGATAATATTATCCAACTTAGCTGCCATCTGTACAAAGAAGCATGTCTTATGATATGGATAGCAAGCCTTAAAGACCTGAAAATTTACAAGTTTGCAGATTTATTTATGTACATACGCAAATTCTTTGACAAGATTGACTGGAATCTCCTTGTTGAAAGAGTTAAAGAGTACAATTTGGAGAAAATTGTTTACTATAACTTCTATTATATAGAGCTTATGTTTGGAGAGATAGTACCTCAGTTTGTAAAGGACAGCTTCAAACCAGAGGATCTTTCTTACCTGGATGAGTACGCAATTGAAAATAAAGAACCGTCAAAGTGGCCATATGATTTCTTTACAAGGCTTTTTGATGTGAACAGAATTTTGAATATAGATCAGAGCAAAGCTACGGGTATGAATAGGTTCCTTGATGCAAAATTCGGCGAAGGCCAGTCTTAAAATAATTAGAGGAACTACAACTATATGCCAAGGAGTTGAATCCTATGGAAAAAAGAACAGTGACAATACTCTGCTCAGGTTTCGGACTTGGGCTGTATATTCCGGGACTTCTTATAGACCGCAGATTACGGGAAAAGGGAGTTTCCACTGAAATAGAAGTATTCGAGAATCTTATTTCAAAAGATAAGAGGGACGGAATACAAAAGAGTCGGAAGGCATATCACAGTAACTTTGCCGTTGCCTTGATGTCTGCAAGAATGCCTATGGATATTCGTCAGAGTATTGACAATAAGCTGGCAGATGAGCTGCTGAAAAGTTGGACGGAAGAAAACAGAAGAGATTTCATAGTATTGTCGGGGCACTGGCTTCACGTAATCGACGAATACAGGGAAAGGATAGCTCCTGAAACTGTTAATGCAGAAATACTGTATGTGGACTGTGACCTGCCCCCATCATGGAAAAGCCTTCAGCAGTATAAGCCAGACTATAACTTTAACTATAAGGAAGTTTGCCTGTATGATTTTGAAAACAGTCAAATTCAGTTTCAGATTCCAATTGTATATGAAGAGCCAATCCCATTCCATAAAAGGCCGGAGAGATTCATTATACATGGAGGAGGTTGGGGAATGGGAACCTATCAGGGGAAAATACCCGAACTGCAGGAGAAAGGTTTCCAGTTGGATATTGTACTGTATGAAATTCAGGAAGCTTCAAGAAAAAGGGATGGAGACAGATGCTTTATGGTTGATCCTTCATGGAGAGCCTGGAATAAAAATGAAAAAGGCATTTATGAGTTTCCGCCCTTAGCCCAGATAACACCTGATGAAGAACCTGTATTTAAAAATAAAGAAGAATATCATGAGCTTTTTGATATTACAAAGAATACAAAGGCAATCATTGGGAAACCGGGTGCCGGAACTCTTATGGATTCAATATCTTCTGCAACACCCATGATAATGCTGGAACCCTTTGGCGAGCATGAAAAAAAGAACACCCGATTGTGGGAACAACTTGGCTACGGAATTACTTACAATGCTTGGAAAGAGATGGATTTCTCTATGGCAATATTGCGAGAGCTCCATGAAAACCTTGTAAAAGGCAGAAAAGCTGCTCTTGACTACACAGAGAGCTATAAGTTCAGAAATAGCTTGTAGAATAGCAGAAATGCGTTACATGAGGTTCTTCACTTAAAGCAATATTATTTAAGTTTACATAAATAAATTTATGGATGTGAAGGCTTATGCAACAAGAAAAAAGTACATCAAGCGTGAACGGTATGTTGATAGTATTCGAGGGAGTAAGCGGCTGCGGGAAAACCGAGAGTGTAAGAGTGCTCACAAAGTACCTGACCGATAATGGATATAAAACCAGTGTGTTGGAATGGAATTCAAATAAGGTAATAAGAAATATAATCAAAGTATTTGACTCCAGAGGATTACTGACACCCGGGATATACAGCTTTTTTCAATGGATTAGTTTCCTTATAGATTACCTTTTTAAAGTCGTTCCGCTTTTAAAGAAAAATTATATTTTAATTGCAGACAGATACATATATACAGGTTTGACCCGCGATGGTGTAAACGGGGCAGGGGGAACAATCGGAAAGTTCTTGCACAAGCTTGTTATAAAACCGGCCATGGTGTTCTTTCTGGATGTAAGCCCTGAAGTTTGTGATAGAAGAATCAAAAAAAGAGGAAAAGACCTATTCCACACAAATAAGCTCATCAGGAAAAGTAAGCTTTTAAAAAACAAGGAACTTTATTACCTGACTAAGCTAAGGAGAGAATATTTGTTTTTGTTTAACAGCAAAACAATCCAAAATGAGACCAATATTATTACTGTTAATGAAGATACAGATACTGTGGTAAAATGCGTGAATGATTATATTTCAGGCAGAAGGGAGATATATGAATACTTTAAGCCGTTCAATTGACGGGGTACCGCGATACTTTGTCCCTTACGTAAATGACTGTTTTCAAAATGCCTATGGAGCAATTGTAGCACACTATGGGTTGAAACCGGAATTGATTCTGGCGGATTATCTGTCCTTTATGTATGACGAAGATACAGGATATATAGGTTTAAACTATTTACATAAACCCTCACGCTCTTTTGAGTTTTCTGAGGAACAACTGAACACTTCCCTTGAATACGTTTACTTTCCGGCGGTTACGCATTATAGCAAACGAGACAAAAGTGAAGTACAAAAATTGACAGACAACAAAGTGAAAATTTCATTATATGTTGAAGACAACCCCCAAATAGCCCATGAGAGGCTCATAGAACTGATAGACATGGGAATTCCTGTGATAACAGTTGTTGACATGTACCATATGAGTTATCACAGTGCATATCATAAAGCTCACGGGGCACATGCCGTTGTTGTAACGGGATATAACAAGGAAGAGGGATATGTTGAAATTTTCGACAAGTATGATCTTTCCAAAAGTGATTTTGACGGGAGAATGTCTGTAGAAGATTTTATATGTGCAAGAAATTCCGATAACGATCAGGGTTCATATACCAAGCCCATAAGAAATATGTGGATGGAAGTTAGCAAAGAATGTTTCAAACCGGGTTATGACAGCTGTAAAAATATTATAGCTGAAAGCTTAAGGCGGATGAAGGGCGAAAAGGATATTCTCGGATATAAATGCGGATTGCCGGCACTGGACATATTCACAAGAGATTTATTATTTAAAAGGGACACTATGCCCGATGATGAATTATTTTCTCTTTTGAGGTATTACAATACGGCATTTAAGCTAATATCAAGGAGTAGGACAAGGTTTATGGTGTTTCTCAAGGAAATATCAACAATGGTTAGTGATACTGAGGAAATCTGCGATTGTCTAAAGGACTCATCGGCGAAATGGGAAATCGTATCCAATTTGTTCCTTCGTTTGGCTTTAACAAAAAATAAGGAAATTATGAACAATATATGCAGGCAACTGGAACTCATAAAGGGAACCGAAAGCCGTGCAGTTGATAAGCTTCTTGAATTAAGCTATAAACAGGAGGCATAAAATGAAAGAAATTAAACTCTTTTGTTTACCATATGCAGGAGGTTCTGCGGATGTATATGCAAGATGGAAAACTTATTTGAATAGCTCCATAAAACTGTGCCCTATTGAACTTTCGGGGAGGTCTAAAAGAGCTAAAGACCCATTTTATAAAAGTATGGGGGAGGCTGTGGAGGATATAGCAAGTTTTGTTAAAAATGAAACACATGACAGCGACTATGCTGTTTTCGGCCACAGTATGGGAAGTATAATAACCTATGAATTGATATGTAAACTCTATGAAAAGGGGTTGAAATTACCAGTGCATGTATTCTTTTCGGGAAGGTACCCTCCATGTATTGAAAAGCAGGGAAAGAATATGCATTTGTTATCTGATGATGAGTTAATACAGGAAGCAGTAAGTCTTGGCGGAATACCTGAAAAACTATTAAAGTATACCCGATTGGTGGAAAATGCTGTCAATACTCTTCGTGCAGACTACACAATATTGGAGACATACGGTCATAATCCCCGTATACAGAAATTTGATATTGATATTTCAGTGCTTTCGGGTACAAATGACGAACTGGCAGCCATTGAAGATATGAAATGCTGGGAACAGTATACCAAAAAAAGCTGTACCTTTTATACCTTTAACGGGGGGCATTTTTACATTCACAATAATGTCGAATCAATAGTGAAAATAATAAATAATACTTTGGAGGATACAGAATAGGAGGGACATATGAACGACAAAATACTCAATGATATCGCAACAGGATATGGAACGCCTGTCTACGTTTATGATACTGAGAAAATCATATCTCAGTATACACTGCTCAAGGACAGTTTGCCCCAGGAATTTGGGATATTTTACTCTATGAAGGCAAACCCCCTTATGGGGTTATGTCAGTTGTTCAAGAAGCTTGGCAGCTGCATTGAAACGGCATCCTCCGGAGAATTGCACACTGCACTTTCAGCAGGATTTTCACCTGATAAAATCATATTTACAAGTCCCGGAAAAACATATGAAGAATTGAAATATGCTGTGGAAACAGGCATTTACAGTATTAATATTGAAAGTCTGGAAGAAGCAGAAGCAATTAATGAAATAGCAGCTCAAAAAGGCAGGGTAGTTGATATCTCTATGAGGATAAATCCTGACTTTGACATTGCCGGCTCGGGCATTAAAATGTCAGGTGTTGCTTCTCAATTCGGGATAGATCAGATTCATATGGAAAGTGTATTTAAGGAATTAAAAACACTAACAAACCTAAATGTAATTGGGATACATATATATACAGGGACACAGGCGCTAAATGCCCATAGTATTGTTCAGAGTATGGAGCAAATTATAAAGCTCGCATTGGATACCTCGGAAAAATACTGTTTTAATCTCAAGTTCCTTAACCTAGGAGGGGGCTTTGGTGTACCTTACTTCAAGGATGATAGTACTCTTGATATGGACATACTCCGCAATGAGTTTAGTGAAATATGGGATCAATACAAGGACAGACTTTCTGATACGCAGGTTTTTGTAGAAAGCGGAAGATTTCTTATGGCTGAATCGGGAACATATCTTACAAAAATTCTTTACAAAAAAGAATGTAAAGGCAGAAAATATCTGGTCTGTGACGGTGGCTCAAACCAGCATGCGTCATCTGCTTTCCTTGGAAGACACATTAGAAACAATTTTCCAATGCATATCCTAAATAAGTCAGGCAACGAAGAACAGATAAATGTAGTAGGCCCTTTATGCACTCCAACAGATGTTATAGGTCAGAATGTTATGCTGCCCGAAGCTGTTGCAGGAGACATAGTAGCAATTGAAAAGTCAGGAGCTTATGGAATAACACAGAGTCCAGGACTTTTCCTGAGTCATCCGCTACCGGCTGAGGTTCAGTATTATGAAGGTAGAACATATATTCTCAGAGAAAGGTGGGAAAAAGAAGATTTTTTGCTAAGACAAAAGCCTCTGGATAAAAATCTTCTTTAAAATGTATGGAAAACGGTTTTAACTTAATTAGCCTTCTTACAACAGAAAGAAGCAAAGGAACCATAGTATGGCTTTGTAATATAGGTGCGGAAAAATACTGGAGTAACTTGAGTACAGGGGTTGTTAACAGGCAGGAGGACATTGCCGTAAACCGTATGGAAGAAATGAATCTTCTCATATGCAGAGAACAGGATATTATTATTCTTCGTGAAATGCCTGATGAAGATTATCTGGAAAACCTAAAAAGAATGGGTTTTTCTATTCCAACCATACTATCCCCTGAAAATGCTGATTTATTAACTCCAATTTCAGAGTTGGTACTAGGAGATAAAGGCTTACTTAATAAATTAAAAGAGGCAGCGGAAAAAGCCAATGATTTGTATTTCGTTCCGTATGGAGTCACTCATCTTGAAGAGGAAATTGCCCAAAAGACAGGAATGAGGATAATGGGAGCACCTTCTCATATTAATGCAAAAATCAATGACAAGATATTTAACAGAGAAATATCTGAAAATCTTGGTTTAACTGTATGCCAAGGCAGGGTGTGCAGTTCCGCCGATGAAATCAGGGAAGAATATGAAAGACTGACTAATAACAAGCCGTTCTTTAGTAAAGTGATTATTAAAGAGCCAAAGGGTGCGTCAGGCAAGGGCTTATACATAGTAGACAGCAAGGAAAAGTTAGAATCAAGCCTAAGGATGATAGCACGGTTCTCCAGAGGCAGGACAGACAGTAAATGGCTTGTGGAGGGATGGTACAACAAAAAAGGGGATATTAACTACCAAATATACGTTTCCCCTGACGGACAAGTAACCGTCTTTTCCATTAAAGAACAGTTGCTGAGAGATACAGTTTACATTGGCTCAAAAATGCCTCCGGAACTGGAGCAAAGAGTTCTGGACAACTATGTTGAATATGGGCAAAAAATAGGAAGATATCTGTATGAAACGGGTTTTACCGGAGTAGCCGGAATTGACTCAATTATAACAGAACAGGACATATGTATTCCTATAATTGAAATTAACGGTCGATTTACGTTATCAACGTATATTTCATTTGTAAATCATATACTGAAGGACAAAAAGATACTGTCAAGATACTTCAGACTGACTCCTGAAAAACCGGTGAACTATAACGATATATGCAGCAGGCTGGATAAAGAGGGTATTTTAATAAATCCTGACACTAAGGAAGGGATATTTGTATATACCTCCGGTACTCTTCCATACAAGCTTCATGAAGGTATTGATGGCAGCGTGGGAAGAGCTTTTGCATTGATAGTCTCCGACTCATGGGAGAAAGTCAATGTGCTTAATTCTAACCTTGAAAAGATTATGGATGCTTATTCAAAATAATATATTTATTAAAGGAGATATGTTTTATGGAAATAAAAGAACAGATTATAGCTGTAATTGCTTCAGCTTTAAATATTGAACCTGAACAAATAAACAGCATATCGGCAGATGAAAACCTTAACAGGGTAGGTGTTGATTCAGTTAATTTTATCGAAATCATTATTAGTCTAGAAGACAAATTACATATTGTTTTTGACGATGAAGAACTCTTGCTGGATAATCTGAATACACTAAACAAGTTGGAGAATGTAGTAAGTCAAAAACTTGGAGTCTAGTAGTATACATACTAAAAAAAGGTGGGAGTAGAATGGGGAAGGCCCTGGATATTGACCTGTATAAAAACGGGTTTGATTATAAGAATGTTGACTGTATACAATCTCCGATTGCTGCAGCAACAGGTTATTTTAACTATGATAACTATTTTTATTACTGCTTTTTACATAGTATTGCTGGAGTATATGAAAATTACTCACAGTATGATCCATCAGACTATTCCAACAAAATCCTATGCAAAATGGGCTTGGAGCTTAAAAAAATTGATTGCAGGGAATGTACGACTGAGGATGTAGTTTCCATGGCAGCCGAGGAAATTTTGTTCGGCAGGCCTGTTATTATAGTTGTAAAGTATAATTCATTATTTTACAACTCATATTACAAAAATATGGATTTTAAACTTTATCATGGATTACTTGTGAATGAGTTTAATGAGTCAAACAGAACATTTTGTATTAAAGATCATCTTTACAAAGACATTCTGGATACCTACAAAAACGCTTTTTTTCCCCTTCATATTACTTTTGACATGCTCAAAGAAATATGGGAGCACTCAAACAACCAATTTCGAAAGGAATTAGCATCATGTGCGGACAGTATTTATAGCATATATCAGAATGAAGAGGTGAATATTGATACAAACAAAGCCATTAGTATTGCATTGTCTATGATGGACAATAAAAACGAATTGACAAATATAATAGAAAATTTTGATGGTACCAGAGATTTTGACAACAATATTGTGCTTAACAGGCTACGTTTCCACGGGAGTCTGGAACCGATATTTCATATACTTTACGAGCAGTGCATAAATAAAAGTCTTGATCTTGCCCGGCTACAGGAAACGAAAAAAAAGGTTGAAAATATCAGAAGTAAAGTAATAAATGCTCTTGGCAAGGCCAGCCGCCGTTGTGAGACATTAAGTAAAGAGAAAAAAGATGATTTGTGCAAAATGGTTTCCGAAGGAGATAAAATACTTCTGAACCTTATGAAGACTTTGGTTGTCTACGAATCAGAAAAAAAGTTGAGTAATTATTTTATAGATATAACAGAACATTATAACAATCAGGCTTTTGAAGATACTTTGAGGGATGATTCCAGAGCTGATATTACAGGAGAAGGAACACATTATATATTCCAGGATTTGGTGGTAAACGAGGAATGGAAAAAAGGTGATTTCAGTTTTAATTACAGCTATTTACCCGCCCAGCCTGATAACATAAGTTGTAACGCTCAGGTTATTAGTGCACCCGAAATAAACGCACAATACATCAGTATACTTGGCTGTTCTGAGTTTGGAAGCTATAATGAAAAGATAGTAATAGAATATTCTGACGGATCAAAAAGGGTAATAACTGCTGACTTTTCTGATTTTTTTCAGCCTCCCATTTTTGGAGAAAAGGCTTACTGGACCGGGGCAGCAGCAGAAAGAAGAAATGGCAGGACAAGGTATCACAGCTTTAATGCAAGGCTATTTGCCAAGAGATACCGTATAGAACCGGGGTGTGTAGTGAAAATACATTTACCTAAAAGAAGAAATGTTCATATATTTGCGTTGACACTTACCGACGAGGTGTTTTTATGAAAGTAAAAGACAGTGGTAATGACTCTTAAAAAATAGATTTATACTCATAGGGGTAGGATGAAGCTACATGAGGACAGCATTTATTACATAAAGACGTAGTATAGTCCTGCAAAACAGTTAATGTAAATAACTTGAATATATTCAAAAATATTCATATAATTATTTTATGATTGTTAACCCTGTGACGTTGAGTGCCTTCTTCAGCCAAGGGTAAAGGGGAGGTATAATGAGAAAAACACTGGATATTGATATGTACAAAAATGGTTTTGATTATCAGAAAATTGACTGTATACACGGCCCAATTGCTGCCGCTGCAGGGTACTTCAGTTATAATAATTATTTTTATTTTTGTTACTTACATGCCATTTTGAGTAATACACCCAATTATCTTGATTCAGGGTTAGTGAGCAAAGCAAATAGGATATTGAGTTGTATGGGTTTGGAGCTGCAACGGATAGATTGCTCCGGGAACACTCCGGAAGAAACCATCAACAGCATTGCCCGAGAGATTATTGAAGGATGTCCTGTTATTCTGGTGGTAAAATACAATTCGTTGTTCTACAACAAATACTATAAAGATAGCACATATATTCTAGACCATGCCATAATTGTAAATGAGTATGGAGAAAATAACAGGACATTTGATATTAAAGAAGCATCTTTAGTGAGAGATGTCGTTAATACTTATGAAAATTCCGATATATTTTTTTCATTGCAAGTAACCTTTGACATGTTGAAAGATATATTTGATGAATCAAATAAGCAGTATATTAAGGAAAATCAAATTTTTGCAAACAGTATATATTCTATGCATAGGATTGAGGACATCAGTATTGATACAAATGAAGTTATCAAGAAGTCATTGTTATTGTTTAAGGACTATAAAAATGATTTGATAAATATCATTAATTCGTATAATGAGGAAATTGAAAAATTCAAGTATTACATAGAACTTATAAGACGTCGGTTTTATGGCTGTATAAAGCCTATATTTCACTTTTTATATGACCATTGCAACCAAAATAACTTAGATACTGCTTTGGCGGAAAACACTGAAAAAATTATTGAAGATACCCGAAAATACACACTTAATTTTTTATACAAGGCATGTATTACAGGTACAAAAATCACGAGAGAGAAACAGAATGACTTATGCAGTGAGGTTCTGGACAGTGACGAAAAGCTTATTAATTTAATTTCCAATCTATTTGTAAATAAGGTGAAGAAAAATTATACAAACTATTACGTGGATTTGACAGGATGCTATAACAATCAGGCTTTTGAGGAAACTCTGAGGGATGATTCCATAGCTGATATTACAGGAGAAGGGACACACTACATATTTCAGGACTTGGTAGTAAACCAGGAATGGAAAAAAGGTGATTTTTGCTTTAAATATAGCTATTTACCTGCTCAGCCTGACAATATAAGTTGTGATGGACAGACAGTCTGCATACCTGAAATAAATGCGCATTATATTAACATATTAGGCTGTTCCGAGTTTGGAAACTACAGGGAAGATATTGAAATTGAGTTTTTAGACGGGACTATACAAAGGATTACAACAGATTTTACTGATTTCTATCAGGCTGCCATTTATGGAGAAACAATATATTGGATTGGAGCAGCTGCAGATAGAAAAAACGGTAAGACAAATTATCATAACTTTAATGCAAGGCTATTTGCAAAGAGATACCGTATAGAACCGGGATGTATATTGAAAATACATTTACCAAAAAGAAAAAATGTTCATATATTTGCATTGACACTAGCCGAAGAGGTGGTTTTATGAAAAAGGGAAAAAACATAGAAGTAGAAAAGAAGTATGTTATTGATGCACAAAATGGTCTTCTTTTTCACAAAGTTAGGAATGAGTTTTCAGACTTTATGAGAAATTACAATTCGAGTCCCGTAAAAGAAAAATACAGTACTGATGATTATTATGATACTGACGGTGGAGACTTGTACAGCCAGAATATAATACTTCGAATGAGATTAGATAATAAAACAAAACGAATAACAATAAAAAAGGATATTCCTGATGAAATAGTTAGTGGCAGTGATGGGCAGCTAGCAAGATTTGAATACGAAAAAGAGATTGAGTCTGAGAATATAGAAGATAATTGGGAATTATTAAAAATATATTGCACGGAACTTACTGAAAAGCTCCAACCAAAGGATTTTCATAAAGTTATCAGGGTTGAAAAAAAACGTGAGAAAATACTGTTTTCCCAAGATGAATTTTCAGTTGAAGCCGCTTTTGATAGTGTTACTTATGTAAACCTTAAAAATAATGTATCAAAAAAAGAATACCAGATAGAATTAGAGCTGAAATCAGATTACTCTCATAGAGACAGACTAAAGACAGTAACGGATGAGATGGAAAAAATGTATGAGTTTCTTAAACCCAACTATGAATCGAAGTATAAAAGGGCAGTGAATTTGACCTGCATTTAAAAAAGATCTATAGTAAATGGAATTTGTTCTCCAAACAATTCGTTGAAGGTTTTAATAGCCTTTTTATCTACACTAAGCATAAGGGCTTCGTTTGTTGACATTATTACTTCGGCATAACCGATGAAAATATCATTTTTTGTTAATGCAATTATGCTTCCCTCATTCATGTTTACATTGGGGGGGATTTTAAGTATCATGGCTTTCACCGCTCCGGTACTATTTTATATAATATATTTTAATTATTCTCAAATTATGTAAAAAATATACTTTCTTAGTTACCAAAGATAAAACCATTATATGCAAAAAGGAACCCGGAGTCCCCTTACTCCAAGTTCCTTTTTGATTGTGTGTGATATAATATTTATCCTTAGAAGTAATGTTAACATATATGTAATTATTTGTAAATGCCCAATTATTATTAATTTTGATAATTTATATTAAAATAAGACATTTCCTCATTATTAAACCTCTAAATTAAGACGATATAGTATAGTGGAAAAAATTTGTTTACAGAAACATAATATGAGTTTTGGAAAGGTTTTTATATGTACGAGGATAATGCTAAGTTTAATGTCGCTTCTTCAATAGAGCAAAGTATTGAACTCCTAATGAATTTAAACCAAGAATACGCGAACCTTACTTCAAAGGTAAAAAATCTTGAAAACAGACTTGCTGCGGTATCCGTACTGATAGATATTAATGAGTATATGGGTAACATCCTTCATTTCCAGGATCTTGTAAGCTATCTGAAAGACGTTATTGCAGGGGTTCTTGGTCTGGATTGCAAGATATTTACTCCCGATGATATTACAAATATGAATATAGATAGTTCATATCTTCCCAGTACGGATTTATATATACAGGATTTGAAGGCACAGGAGAAGGAACTCTTTGGATATGATTCAGGTTCCATTGGTGTACTGAGTATTTCAAAGCGCGATTTATATGGGTATCTTGTTATTCACCATGAACTGGCTGACATGATTGACGAGGAGAAAAAGGTTTTACTTCAGCTGATTAAAAGCCAGATATGTATATACTTTGAAAATGCAATTCTATTTTCAAAGCTGAGGGATTCAGCTGAACATGATGGATTGACAGGCCTTTATAACAGATTGTATCTTTCACAGTTGCTGGATAACTGGGAAGAAAAGATGGTTGACATAAATGGTGCAATAATACTGGATTTGGACAACTTTAAGAATATCAATGACAGTTATGGACATCTAGCAGGAGATAAAGTTATCAGGATGTTAGTGGATGTCATTAAAAATGTTATTGGGAATCTTCCTGTTTATGCTATACGTTATGGTGGAGAAGAATTTCTTTTACTTACGAGGGGTATTGATTCCAAGAATATTGTGGAAATAGCTGAAACAATCCGCAAAGAGTTTAATGTCTTGAAATATGAGAAAAGCAGTCTTAGCGTGAGTCTGGGTGTCTCAATTTTAGGTGAATCCTGTGGGGTAGTGGACTATATGGAGCTTATAAGGAGTGCTGATGATGCATTGTATACAGCCAAGAGAATAGGCAAAAATGTGGTAGTTACCTCTGATGAAGACCTTCAGCTATTTGATTCAGTATCATTCAACATTGCAAAGAATCTATCAAGATACAACAGATTCAATGTTATAGGAGAAATTTATAGGGTTAATTTTAAAACACCCCATTTATTATCCATAGATGAATACAACAAGCTAAAATATTGTATTACGTCCTGTTTCAGAGAATATGATGGAATATACGGTTCTGTTTCATTATCATTTGTAGTTTTAACAGATAACCAGATTCCTCAGGAACTTATAGAGCAAAAAATCAATATAGCTCTTGTAAGCAATGGACTGGATTACATTAACTTCGAAGTATACTCAAATACAGATGCTTACAGGGAGGTTATGCTCCACAGCGAGAGAGTTGCTGCTATCAGCGTTGCCCTTGCAGAGGCTTACGGCCTTCCGGCAGACGAATGTGAAAAGGTAAAGCTTGCAGCTGCTAACCATGATATAGGAAAACTGTATGTGAATCCAAAGATTCTCAATAAACCCGGCAAGCTTACGCCCGAGGAATACGAAAAAATCAAAATGCATGCCTTTTATAGCTACCAATATGCTAAGAGCCGTGAAAACCTTAAATTTGTTGCGGATTACATATTCTATCATCATGAGTATGTAGACGGTTCAGGATATTTTAAGAAAAAAGATATTCCACTTCATTCTCAAATTATAGTACTGGCAGATATTTTTGATGCATTAAGCGAAAACAGATGCTACCGTGCTGCCTTTAGCAGAGATGAAGCAATCAGGATAATGGAGGGTGAAAAGCATAAATTTAACCCTGAATTGTTTGAATTAATGAAGCAAATTGCAAATTATATTTAAATTCTAAACCATCTTTTCTCAATGTACATTCTTCATGAAGTCTACATACTATATAGTGTCAATATATCAAACCCAATCAAAAGTTGGGTTTGATTATTTGTTGGCAAATTTTTTAGTACAAAGCCGGGAATCACGGCTTAGGGGGTAGAATGTTATGACTGAAATGGAGTATGTGACACATTCAAT
This sequence comes from Bacillota bacterium, assembly GCA_023412275.1. GTDB lineage: Bacteria > Bacillota > Clostridia > Acetivibrionales > DSM-1351 > Ruminiclostridium. The sequence goes on along the minus strand of JAEYNY010000157.1, from coordinate 1,071 downwards.
TGAGACAAATCTTTTCTTTTTAAGAATCATTAAAGAACATCTGATATTTGCAATTGCTGCACTTATGCCAAGGGATCAAGGTATGGTTCCGGAGTTGGAAAAAACCATTAATAATCTTGAAGAATTGTTAAAAGAAACGGTAATGATGGCAAACGGAGTAGTACCAACCCAGAACCTTATGTTCGGAGATATAGTTACACCGTATACTCTAAAAGCAGAGACAGCTACTCAATTCTATACAGGAATAAAAATCAATACAAATATTACACAAATGGAAGTTTCATTATTAAATGGCATCAAACCGGTATCAAAAACAATGCCTCCTAAGGCTGTAAGCATGTTAAATCAACATATTATGGCACAGTTAAACAAAATTATCCAAACCAAGAAAATGGTACTTACCAACGTTTTGTCCTGCAAAATGTTTACAACAATATACCCCTTAATGTTGGATCATGTGACCCGTGAAGCTGAACACTACTTACAGCATCTTCAGAGATTGGAAAGTTCACATAATCTAATGGAAAACCCAAGAGATGCAGCAGGTATGGAAGTATTCTGGGATAATATTATGAGTGAACATGGCAAATTCATCAGAGGCTTGCTTGACCCTTCCGAAGAAACCCTGATACAACAAGCCAATGAATTTGCAGAGATATTTGAAGAACTTACAAACCAAGCGAAGATGGCTATCAATCAGTTGGAACTCCTTCCTCAGGTTACGAGAAGAAGTTTTGAAGCAACTGTAAACATCAAGAATTTTAAAGAGCAGGGTACAGAAGGTCTACTTGATTGTAAAATCAGGGCAATAATATTGCCTCTGCTAAGCGATCATGTATTACGAGAAGCTAATCATTTCCTGAAGGAATTGAGAATGGTTGAGGGAATGAGATACTTTTAGCCCAAAAAAGAGTTAAAAAGTAAATACTGTAAAATGAGTGTAGGAAATGATATAATTAGTGCATTAACTACAGTCGTGAAACAAGGAGGATAAGTGTATGCAGTACCGCGAATTGGGTAATACCGGGATAAAATTATCAGCTTTGGGATTTGGTGCAATGAGATTACCGC
>JAEYNY010000132.1 GCA_023412275.1 Bacillota bacterium | reverse complement strand
CTATGATCGCAACTTTAAAACCCATTAAAATCCCTCCATATTTTTCACAATTGCTATTAGCGTAACACAATATGTTTTATTATACAAACATAATTTTACCTTTTTTTTTAGATTTCTATTCCAATTTATCACGAATTTTTAAGAATACATCATTTATTGTGGCCAAATCAAGTATTTTTAAACCTAATTACTCTATTTGTATACAAAATAATGATTTTAATAAAAAAAAGACATCCTAAAATGTCTTTTAATGTTTTTTATATATTTCTTTCGTATATTAATCTAAGGCATTCTAATGTAAGAGTAGGATTAACGTCATTTATGGTCATTGATTCCTCGGCTATAAGTCTTGAAAGCCCTCCTGTTGCAATAACTCGTATGTTATCCTCTCCCATTTCTCTTTTTATTCTATTTACAATATAGTCAACCTGACCTACGTATCCGTAAAAAACTCCTGCCTGCATACTTGAAACTGTATTCTTTCCGATAACACTCTCAGGTTTTACCAAATCAATTCTTGGTAACTTTGCAGCCTTCTGATACAATGCCTCGGCACTTATCTTCATACCAGGGCATATAACACCACCCAGGTATTCGCCCTTTTCCGATATTGCACAAAAAGTAGTAGCAGTTCCCATATCTACAATAATCAATGGGCCTCCATACAGTTCAAAACCGGCTACGGCATTTACTATCCTGTCGGCACCCACTTCCTTTGGATTCTGGTACCTGATATTTATTCCTGTTTTGGTACCGGGACCTATTATCATGGGCTGAGAATTTATATACTTTTTTATGGCATGTTCCAATGTATACATAATAGGTGGTACAACAGATGCAACAACCACTGCCTCAACCTTATCTACTGAAAGCTTCTCATGGTTAAACAACCCAAGTATCAGCATTCCTAGTTCATCCGAAGTACGTTCTTTATTTGTGCCAAGTCTCCAACTTGCAAGTAATTTTTTCCCGTCGAATACACCCAGAACAATGTGTGTATTCCCTACATCCACTACTAAAACCATATTACCTCCAGATAACAAGGCCTAAACTCCAAGCCTCATACTCCTTATTTCTTTTAACTCAAGATCTATTTCCTTTTGTATCCTTACAATATCGTTTGCAATATCCTCAACCGTTTCCTCGGCGCGGGGTTTAATAGCAGGTCTCTGAAAATGCTGTTTGTATGGCTCTCTATTTTCTCTGCCTTGAAAATTCTCCCGGTGGTAATTCCTCTGGTGATTATTTTCTCTGTGCTGAGTATCTTTGGAAGCTGATGATTCCCTGCTGGTATTATCTCTTTGGTTATTCTCCCTGGGAGTAAAGTCCCTTTTTTGGGGATTGTTTTCCCTAGGCTGGTAACCCTCTTTTTGCTGGTCTCTGGGAGGTCTGGTACTTCTGACATGACTTTCCTTGTGATGTGTCTCTCCGTCCTTCTGATATACCTTTTGTTGCGGTGCAGGTTGGGTTGTCTGTTGCCCCGCCTGTCCGTCATCCTTTACGTAATTTTTTCTCGGGTATTCATTCTTCTTAACCACTGATAAAATCCTCCTTGCCATATTTGCTAAGCACTATGTATATCCCAGCAAGCCCCTAACCTGAATCTCACCTGCTGATATCTCTCTTGTGACTCCATCTTTACATTGTACAATAAGTCTTCCGTCAGATGCAACGGACTGGGCTGTTCCAATATATTCTACATCTCTGTAAGCAACCTTTACTTCTTTACCTATGGTGACCGAATACTCTGTCCACTTATCTATTATCTTTTTGTTTTTTCCAAGTAGCACGCTTTTATATATTTTTTCAAAATTGGTCAGAATACTCCCCAGCAAATTGGACCTTGATACAGTCTTACCTTCGTACATTTTTAATGAAATCGCCTTTTGCCGTATTTCATTATCGAAATGCTCCGAAGCCTGATTTGCATTTATTCCTATACCAACAACAACGTAATTAACATGGCCCGGCTCTGCACTTAACTCGGTGAGAATACCTCCAAGTTTTCTTCCATCTATTATTATATCATTAGGCCATTTTATTCCGCAAACTATTCCTAAGGTTTCTCTTATAGCTTCAACTACTGCAACTGATGCCGCAAGAGTTATCACCTGTATATTTTCAGGTTCAATTTCCGGCCTTAAAACTATTGAAAACCATATTCCTTCAGATGTATCAGACTGCCACTGCCTTCCTATCCTGCCTCGCCCTGTTGTCTGCCTGTCCGCTACAACAACTGTTCCATGAGCACATCCTTCGTTTGCAATTTTTTTTGCATAATTATTCGTTGAATCTATTTCCTCAAAGTGCTGTATATCAGCTCCAATTATCTGTCCCTGTGGAATATTGATTTCTCTGCTATCCGGTATATCCGGTGCATTAAGAAATCTATATCCTTTTTTTGATGATGACTCTATAGTATAACCGTCTTTTCTCAATTCATTTATATGTTTCCAAACCGCAGTTCTGGAGACGTTCAAAGCTTTACTGATATCTTCGCCTGATATATATTTATATTCTTCTTTTAATATCTTTAAAATCTGATTCTTCACGTGAAACCTCTGTCAAAATATTTTGTTTAATTCAGGCTTTCTTATGCAATAGATTTCCCCGGACTCGGTTGTAAATACGGCTTTTCCACCGTCACTGCTTTTTATGGTATTAACCTTACCTATTTCTTCGAGCCTACTGAAAAAACTATACAAAAGGTAGTCGTCAAATTTATCGTACTGTTCTCTGAAATTATTTATAATATTATTTATGTACAGGGTTTCAGAATTTTCATAAATAACAGGTAAATCCATACACCTGTCAAGTCTGGCCGCTTCTCCTGCCAGTATAGTCGAAGTAATAAGACATTCCGGTTTACGGTAAGTACCAAAAATATATTTTTCTAACGGAATTACTGATTTATTATATAATTCAAGGTTCTCTGGCTTTTCTTTTATAGTGTCGTAAACAAATCTATCTGCCACGTAACATTTGTCACTTCTAACATTTATCTTTATACAGGTAAGAGAGTCCGAATTATACGAACCCATGTCATCCCTTGGGTTTATAAGACCTGCAAAACACTGCTGAACGTCCCCCTCAATCATTACTTCCTTGTCAAAGAACGCAGATAGTTTCAGACCGCAGTCAAGTATATCCGATACTTTATCAGAGCTCACATAATAATAAACCTCAGGCATTTTATCCTCCATATTATAAACGAAAAGACCAATCCATTATTATTACATTTTTTTAAATTCTACCATATACGTTCTGTTATGGGAAGGATATTTTATCAAATAAGGGCCGCAGCAAAACCAGTTTTGATTTGCTACAGCCCCTATTTAGATAACTATGACTTTGTACTAAATTGTTCCATGTTTTTAATAGATGCATTTAAACTACCTTCCAGCAGTTTATTAGCATGTTCCTGCTCTTGTTTAAATCTATTTATAACCTGAATAGCCGGATCGAATTCTTCATAGAACAATGCTATCAAATCCCCTGGTTGCGCATCCAGCATGGCTTTTTCGAGAGCCTCGGTTTCACGGTATATAATTTCTACATTTTCTCTTTTTGCTCCGGCGTTAATTATGCTCTGTTCGAATATATCCGCTACTTCGCCTCGTCTTCGTCCCCTTAAATCAATATCTTCCTTTATATAAATCTTGTGGAAGGAATTTGCACAAAGCTCCCCAACCTCTTTTAAGTTTGAGTCCTGTCTGTCTCCAGGCATACCTATTATCCCAACAAGCCTCTTGGCCTTCACCCTTTGCATAAATTTCACTACGGCAGAATACCCTGCTATGTTGTGACTATAATCTATCATTACTTTGAATGTTCCCATGTCAAAAATATTAAATCTGCCGGGATTAAGCTCCGTATCGGGTTGGAACGTACTCATACCTTTTACTATTATATTCAGCGGAACATTGAGTCCGATAAGTGCCGATATGGCAGCCAGAGAATTTTCTATATTACAGTCAACTATTCCTCCGAAAGTAATGGGGATATCATCCAAGCTAATAAGAGGAATCTTTTTATTATTTCTTTGAATCCATATATAACTGTCCCTTACGTATACAGCTAAATTTTTAGGATTTTTGCAATGTCTTTTAAATACAGGATTTGAAATACCCCTACTGAACATTATGATGTTGCTGCGAGTCCTTTCCAATATATATGGAGTCATACTGTCATCAGCATTTAACACCGCATATCCGTCATGCTTTACAGCTTCTACTACAAGAGCCTTTGTTTTCGCAAGATCCTCTATTGTATTTATTCCGTCTATTCCAAGATGGTCGTCACTTATATTAATAAGAACTCCCACATCTGCCAGATCATATCCCAGTCCTCTGCGGACTATTCCGCCCCTGGCTGTTTCCAGAACCGCAATGTCAACTTCCTTGTTCGTCAATATAACTTCTGCACTGACAGGGCCGGTGTTGTCGCCCTTTTGCACACACTCATTGCCTATATAAATTCCGCTTGTGGAGGTCATACCCACATTGTATCCCATAATTGAAAGGGTGTGTCTTATAAGTCTTGTTGTAGTGGTTTTGCCGTTTGTACCTGTAACCGCTGCAACAGGTATGCTGACCGGTTTATTTGGCGGGTACATCATATCAAGTATAGCATCAGCAACATTTACCGGCTCTCCCTCACTTGGGTGAAGATGCATCCTTAGTCCCGGCGCCGCATTTACTTCTATAATTGCACCCCGGTTGTTATCAATAGGTATTGAAATATCCTGGGCAGAAAAATCTATCCCTGCAATATCAAGGCCCATGGCTTTTGCAGCAGACAATGCATACTGTGCGTTCTTTGGATGAATTTCTCTTGTACAGTTTTTTGCTGTCCCTCCTGTACTAATATTTCCGTTCTGCCTGAGATTAACTGTCTGTCCTGGTTTTAAAATGGTGTCAGGAGAATACCCTTGAGTCTTAAGATAATTTAGTGAAATATCGTCGAGTTTGATAAGGGTCAATGGCTTTTCATGATCTTCTCCCCTTAGAGGATTAGCATTTTCATATTCTACAAGTTGTGTGATTGTACTGATTCCATCCCCAGTGACACGGGGAGGTCTGCGTTCAGCAACAGCACAGACCTTTTCTCCTACTACAAGAACCCGGTAATCCTTACCGCAAACAAATCTCTCAACTATAACTTTTTTTGAATATTTTCGTGCTTCTGTAAAAGCTACCCTGATTTTATCCTCAGAACAGATATTTACGGTAACCCCTTTTCCCTGATTGGAATCTATTGGCTTAATTACAAGAGGATAGCCTACCTTTACAGCAGCCTCAAAGGCTTCCTGTTCAGTTCTTACAACAAGCCCATATGGAACCGGTATGTTATTATCCATTAAAAGTTTTTTTGTCATCTGTTTATCAGACGCAATATCTACCGCTATACAACTTGATCCGTCAGTAAGTGATGCTTGAACTACCCTAGTGTACTTTCCGTAGCCCAACCTGAGAATACTTCCGTCACCGATTCTTGTTACAGGGATTCCTCTTCTTTTTGCAGCCAGATATATTGCTTTTGTACTGGGGCCCATGTCGGTATCTGAGGATATATATTTTAATTCCTTCATTATTTTTTCTAAATCTATGGGATTGCCTTCAGCAAAGGCTTCTACTATTTCAATTGCTTTTCTGCCACATTCAACAGCAAAAGCCTCATTGCTGTATTCGTAAATTATATAATATTTTGATGTATTACCTATTTGTCTTGTTTTCCCATATTTTACAAAATAGCCAAACCTGTTCTGTATGGCTATTATCAAATGTTCAGCTACATGTCCCATGTATGTTCCTTCAATAAGCCTTTCACCGAATCCTCCTACATACCCCACTCCACAGGTGTGTTCTGCTATTTCAGGAAAAAATTCGAGAAGTTTTTTATTGAATCCCGGTATATCCTTAGTAGGGCCCTCTTCGTACTTTCCTATATCCACTACCATACGGATAACCGGCTGATGACTGTATATATTCCTTCCTTTAAAGCAATAAATGCTTTGAATCTGCACCTTGAAAAACCTCCTGATAAGTTGAAATTACAACATTTTAATTGTGTTTGTTTTCTTTAGGCTTTATTATTTTTCTCTGACTGATATCATATCCGTATCCACTGGGTAATATGTGTATGGTTACATTTGACAATGCAATTATTTCCTCTGATTTCAGTTCTGAAACATTTGACTCTTGAATAGTATTTCCATCAATTACGGTAACACAATTTGTACCTATTACCTCAAAAGAAGCATTTGAATATACCTTTATTGAAGTATCCTCATCTATACCTATTCCCAGAACCGAAGGGTTTTGGGCAACTCCTATCAAAAGTCTTCCTAGTCTTCCCCTCTGCTCAAAGTGCTGATCTATAATAACCTGATCTATAAATCCAAGTCCGGGAGACATGCCAAGGGTACATTTTCTTGCAGCGGAATTCCCATTACCATCGACTATCATTACACTGCTCATTACTGAAGCACCCGCACTTGTTCCTATAATAGGTATACCCTTTTTATACATATCCATAAGAACCTTGGCAGTTTTTGTACCGCCTAATATGCTTGTAATCCTCAGTTGGTCGCCTCCTGTAAAAAAAACCCCTGCAGCACCTGATATTTTTTGGGCCACAGAGTCGCTGTTTGCATCTGTTCTACTATCTACATTTAAAACATCTATGGATTTTACTCCAAGTCTTGAAAAAACAGTCCTATATTCCTTGCCAACTTCCTCAGGTTTTTGCGTAGCTGTTGTCAAAACCATGATTTTTGCTTCAGGTCCTCCGCACATCTCAATTGCATGCTTGAGCACCTTACTCTGGCCCCACTTATCTTCAGCCCCCCCTATTATCAATAGGTTGCCGTTCACCAAGTCTTCGATGTTTTCCTCCAAATATATTAAAGGTATATTAATATTTAAATTTAAAATCCAAAATAGCTCATAGTTGTAGCCAAAAGCCGGTTACTAAAAGCCAGTCCTGCTCCCATAAGTATAATCGAGGCTGCAACAAGCATGACTCCGACTCTGCTTTTTTCATCTTTAGCAGCAAGAATGCCCGAAATCACCCCCACCATTCCAAAAACGAATGGATAAACGAAAAGTGATAGCACAGCGGAAATCCAACCTCCTAATAAAATAAACCCTTTCCTGAAATCTACGTTATGTTGTGATATTTCGTGAACACTCATAATCTTCACTGCCTCCATAAGCCGTTTTTGCAGCTATTAATAATGTGATAGTAGGTTAATTCATAGCCTATTATTTGCAAAATGTAACTTTACTATTCATTTAACAATAAAATGTAATTTTCAAAAAACTCTTGTTTTACTTGTTTTCCTACTTTACCTATGAGAAAATATTTCTTTAGTGGGGGTCTACATAAATAATGAACATTAAAAAATCAAAATTATTCGCTGTTTCTGCTTTACTTATTACCGTGATATTTTGGGGGTACTCATTCGTAAGTACAAAAATTATACTTAATGAGTTGCCTCCCCTATCAATAGCTTTTTTTAGACAAGTTATCGCGTCCGTTGTCTTAATATGTTTTCTTATTGCCAAAGAAATGTTTGTCAAAATGCCTCTAAAGGACCTGCTTCTCCTTACTGCATCATCATTTTTTGGAATTGTATTATACTTCTTATTTGAAAATACAGGATTGAAATACACTACTGCCTCAAATGCATCCATAATTGTTGCAGCAGTTCCTATTTTTACATTAATCACGGAATCCGTTTTTTACAAGCTAAAAATAACCGGGCGGCTGATAACCTGTGTAATTGTTTCCATTTCAGGAGTGTTTCTTGTCATATTTGAGCAGGGTTCCCTCGATTTTACTGGAAATTTACTAAAGGGTAATATGTTAATCATTGGCGCTATGGTATCGTGGGTTATATACACTATAATCTGCAAAAGTCTTACTCAAAAATATCGGGGAATTGTAATTACTACATATCAGATGATAGCAGCTTCGATATTATTTATACCTCTAATATTGAATGAAGTGGATACATGGCACGTAATTTCAGGCACCGGAATTGCAAATCTTCTATATCTGGCTATTTTCTGCTCTGCGTTAGCTTATTACTTGTATAATGTTGCCGTTACCAACCTTGGTGCGACCTTTTCATCCATGTTTTTGAATCTAATACCGGTTGTGTCAATTATCGGTGGAGTTCTTGTACTGCATGAGAGGATTTCAGCTTTTCAGATTACCGGTATGCTGCTTATTATGGTAAGCCTGTTTTTTGCAGGTAGAAGTTCAGACGGGAAATAAGGCCATGCCAGGGAAACCAGCAATACAATGTTTATAACTAGATTTTTGCTGGAATTGGCGAACAGCTACAGGGCAAACATAAGCTATGCCGGAGTAAATGCCAGAAAACTACTGGATGAGGAACTTGCCATTTATGTATTACCATGTGTTAATCCCGACGGGTATGAAATGACTCAGTTTTCAGGCAGTATAAAGTCTAACCTTCCTGCAAAAGGTATTAAAAATCTTAGCAGTGCAAAGAGTAATGCAAATCTTGTTGATTTGAACAGGAACTTTCCCAATTATTCATCAGCTGTTTTATGGAAAAGTTTTAGGAAAACCAAATATTATAGCAGCAAGCCCTACATTCAGTTCTACGCGGGAAAAACTCTTGGCGACCAGCCCGAAACCCAAGCTGTAATGAGATTTGTTCTAAAATACCTTACTCCCGAAACAAAGCTTTTCATAGACCTCCCTTCGGGAGGAAGTATCGTATACGGGGGAAACCCCACCTCTCAGATTCATTTAACATCCTGTGCAGCAAATTCAGGGATGTATTCATAAAGAATTCAAAGTACAAGATAGCCGTGGATGAAACTACAGGACATGATTCTGACGGTACTGTAACAGACTTTGTGTCTGAATATATAAACAACTTTACTTTTAATGCCGCTTTAGGACGACTAATTCCTGCAGGCGGTGTAAGTAACCTTATGATAAAATCCAACCAGAAGAGAATATCGCAGACTGCAGTGATATGTGTGGAAACTTTGCCATATGGGCTTTCCAAACCGGTAGACATAGCTGTTCAAACAAAGGAATGGACTAGAGCCAAGATTCCTAAAGCAATTATGAGTACTATTGCTTATAACCCTTGATAATAAGTATTTAAAACATTAAATTATATAATTTTCATTATTGAAACTAATTTTTGGCATATAATAATACTTGTTAAAAATAGGAGGCCATAATGAAAAAGTTCCTTATGTTTGTATTACTTGTATCAGTGTTGATTTTTTGCAATCCCATTACTGTGTTGGAAATAAAGTTTGATTGGGCAAAAGAGTCTAACAAAGCAGGACAGGCCAGCTCAGACCTTTCACAATCAGTTTTGTACGTCTCTAAGAACCCAAATTATTTAAAAATAATGACACTTAATAATAATTTATATATCACGGATATGAACCAAAACCTTGATTTAAAAGAATACCGTGAGGTTAGTGTTGAGCCATCTGAAACAAAAGTTCTGGTTAACAAGAATACTCCCTTGGATAAAAATAATATGAATGTTGATCTTGTTGATATTGATTCAAATAAAATAACCCTTGAAAACCCGGGGCTGAAGCTGGATTCTTCCACTGCCAAGGCCTTATATTCCATGGTGGACTCAGCCCAGAGGGATGGTGTTAATGGGTTTGTTTTAAACAGTGCCTATAGGTCGGAAGCCTCTCAAAAAGAAATATTCAACTACAATCTCAGTGTTTTTAAAAAAAGCAGTAAAACATATACGGAAGCTCTTAAAAAGACTCGCTTACTGGTAGCAGCACCCGGCTTTTCCGAACATCAAACAGGTCTTGCCGTGGATTTATTCAGTGTTAAGGGACGGCATAGAAGCGATTTTGAAGGAACCAAAGAACAGATGTGGCTTAATTCAAATGCCTATAAATATGGCTTTATACTAAGGTATGGTAGCAACAAGACAGCAGCTACGGGAGCCACCTACGAACCGTGGCATTTTAGATACACAGGAATTCCTCTTAGTGTGTACCTGTTTTCAAAAGACCTTTGCCTTGAAGAATTTTACCAGAAAATTTTCTCCGGCAATATTCTGGTAGGCAACGACTGCCTGTTTATGAAGGTTGACCAAAGTCAAAGGGTCTATTGGAGTGGCAATACAAATACATCTATCATTTTGGAACCTGTAAAAAAAGACGTGTTTCTCTTAACCGTTAAATATCAACGTTGAGGTTTTGGGTAAATTCCGTATATTACTACCTATTCTTAGTGTATAATTACATTGGTAAAAATTGATTTTAAAGGAGTGTATTTTTTATGAAACGAGCATTGTTGGTAATTGATGTTCAAAACGAGTATTTTACTGGTAAGTTGCCTGTTACATATCCCTCTGACAGCTACAGTAATATTCTAAAAGTTGTTGATACTGCCAATGAAAAAAATATACCGGTTATTCTGATTCAACATACTTCTCCCGGTGAAAATGCAGTCATGTTCAAAAAAGGAAGTAGCGAGTGGAATATACACTCTGACCTATTACTAAGAAAATATAATCAAATCGTCGAAAAAACTTTACCCGGCAGCTTTACAAATACTAATCTTGAAGCCGTATTGAAGGAATTAGATATTGATACTGTTACGATAGCAGGATATATGACTCAGATGTGCTGCGATACAACTGCAAGACAGGCAATGCACATGGGTTATTATGTAGAATTCCTTTCAGATGCTACAGGAACACTCCAATTTTCAAATAGTGCCGGAACTATATCAGCCGAAGATCTTCATAAGGCTATTCTGGTTACACAATCAGCAAGGTTCAGTAGAGTACTTTCTTCTGATGAATGGATTAAAAATCTGTGAGCTTTTTTTTAAAAAAAGCTGTTGTAAACTATTTTTAAATAGTCTGCAACAGCTTTAGGAATTAGTATATATGTGTAACTACATATGCTCCCTTATGAGCTTTCCCATCTCCTTTGTACCAACAACCTTAGTACCCGGAGATGCTATGTCAGCAGTTCTGTACCCGTTATTTAAAACATCTTCAACAGCTTTTTCAATGGCTTCTGCCTCACCTGTCAGATCAAGTGAATATCTGAGCATCATTGCAACTGAAAGTATTGTTGCAATAGGGTTTGCTTTGTCCTGCCCTGCAATATCTGGGGCAGACCCGTGTATAGGCTCATAAAGTCCCAGTTTCGTTGAACCAACACTGGCAGATGGCAGCATTCCGATTGAACCAGTTATCATGGAAGCTTCGTCTGATAAGATATCTCCAAATATATTACTTGTAAGTATAACGTCAAATTGAGCAGGGTTTCTAACCAGCTGCATTGCCGCATTATCAACGTACATATGACTTAATGAAACTTCCGGGTATTCCTTTGCCACCTCTTCAACCACCTGTCTCCAGAGCCTTGAGCTCTCAAGTACATTGGCTTTATCCACTGACATAAGCTTTTTGCCCCTTTTCATAGCCGTTTCAAATCCCACTTTTGCTATTCTCTTTATTTCAGATACATTATACATTTCGGTGTCAAATGCAGCCTCTCCGCCTTCTGTATCAAGTCTGCCTCTCTTGCCGAAGTATATTCCTCCGGTTAATTCACGGATAACCATTATGTCAATACCATTGCTTATTATTTCTGATTTCAGAGGTGATGCTTCCTTTAAAGCCCCGTATATAACAGCTGGCCTCAAATTGGCATATAATCCGAGAGCAGCCCTTATGCCAAGCAATCCGGCTTCAGGCCTCTTGTTTCCGGGTAAAGTATCCCATTTTGGACCTCCTACTGCTCCCAGTAGAACTGCATCACTAGCCTTGCATGTATCCACCGTAACTTGAGGCAGAGGTTCTCCATGCCTGTCTATAGCTATACCACCTAAATCAGCTTCTGTAAATGAAAAGCTGTGGCCATATTTTTCACCTATCAGTTCTAAAACCTTCAAGGCTTCCGCTATTATATCCGGGCCTATTCCGTCGCCCGGAAGCACTGTAATTTTATAATTCATATTTTCATCTCCATTCCAGCAGTAGTATTAAAGCGAATTTTTAATATACTGTATCAGCCCGTCGGAAGAAATAATCTCCTGCATAAATTCGGGAAATGGCTGACTCTGATATGTCTTGCCTGTGGTAAGATTTTTAATCAGCCCTTTGTCAAAGTCTATTTCTACCTGATCATCATCTTTGATATCTTTTGCGGCTTCCGGACACTCTAAAATCGGGAGTCCGATATTGATAGAATTTCTATAGAATATTCTTGCAAAAGTTTCTGCTATAACGCAGGATATTCCCGATGCCTTTATGGAAATAGGCGCATGTTCTCTTGACGAACCGCAGCCAAAATTCTTTCCTGCAACCATTACATCTCCCTTTTGGACCCTCTGGGTAAATTTATCATCAAGATCCTCCATGCAATGACTGGCAAGCTCAGCAGGGTCTGATGTGTTCAAATATCTTGCAGGTATAATTACGTCTGTATCAACGTTGTTTCCATACTTTATAACCTTACCCTTAACATTCATATCT
>JAEYNY010000062.1 GCA_023412275.1 Bacillota bacterium | reverse complement strand
TTGCTATATTGTGAACTTAAGGATTGCTGAGGTTTTCTTTCAACGGCAACTCTGGTGTACATATTATCTCTCCTGTAAATATACTCTAATATTTAGGTAAAATTTACAGGAGATTTACTACCAGATTATTAAATTTTAATGTGAGGATTTCTTATTCTTTCATGTTCCTCTAATGCAAACCGGTCTGTCATTACTGCAATATAATCACAAATTACATGTATTTCATTATTGGTAAAACCACCATATTGGGTAGGATTATCGATATGCATATATTTATATAATTCTTCAGGTGGTAATAACTTGGGATTGTTTACGAATGTCTCGAATAAGTCCTTAACAACAGTTACAGCCTTGCTATCCATAGTCTGAATGGTGTGTATTCCATAAACCGACTTATATATTAGACTTTTAAGCTTGTTAAAACTATCTTCATCATCTTTTTTAAGAGTTATAAGCTTCTCTCCTTTTTGTGCTAATAATTTAACATCATCTAAGGTATTAATTTTTTTCTCAACTAGATTTACAACACTTTGTTCTGTGACACTCATAATGAGTTTATGAATCAGACTATCAATAAAATAGGTATCAGAATATTTTGTAACACCTATTTCTTTCTTTTCAGACTTTAATAAATCATTAATTATAGAAATAATTTCTTGGATATCTCTTTTAAAATCATTGTTTTTAGCCATTGCGTTTTCTATTAAACCAGACTCAATACCGTCTTGTAAATCATGACATATATAGGCAATAGTATCAACTATTTCTACTACCTGACCTTCCAGAGAAAAACAAGGCTTATGTGGATTCAAGCTTTTATAAATACCGCTTCTATCAGTATTATGTTTTAAAATCCCTTCTCTTACTTCACTGGTTAAATTTAACCCGAAATAGTCAACGCTCCGCCGTTCAATAAAGTCAACAACTCTTACGCTTTGCTCGTTGTGATAAAAATGACCCATTTCTCTGTTATTTAGCTCTTCATTTAAAAATCTCTCAACAGCATGTCCAAAGGGGGTGTGTCCTAAATCATGTCCCAACGCTATTGCCTCTGCAAGATCTTCATTCAAAGCTAGTGATTTGGAAATTCCACGGGCAAATTGAGCGACTTCCAAGGTATGTGTCAATCGTGTCCTGAAATGATCACCTTCATGATTTACAAATACCTGTGTCTTGTACATAAGTCTTCTAAAAGCCTTTGAATGAATAATTCTGTCCCTGTCTCTCTGAAATGAACCTCTGTTTTCATTCTCTGGCAGTTTATCCTCATGTTCTCTGCTACCTTCTTTAGGTTTTATAACCGCAAATGGAGCTAAAATTGTCGCATATGAATCTTCTATTAATCATCTGTTCCGTGGAAGTTCCAACCCATTGACTATCACCATATCATCACCCCATTTCTGAGTATTATATAAAATCTAGTAATAATATAGTAATTATAGCATTAATACTACTTTTTGTAATAGCTCTCCACCGGACCTAAATATGAATATGGAAGCATTTCTTTTGATAAAACAAGTTTTTGCAACACTAAACCTGCATCCAATCCGTAAATACGTAAGACATGATTACCCTTTTCCAACCTGTGGATAGTTGTTGAAGTATGGATATTTTCCAGAACGCCTTTACACCACGCTTCATTGTCATGATTGCCGGCAGCAAAATTGTCTGGAAGTGTATCTACAACAACATGAGCGCCATCGTCAAATGATACACCATATTTTAATCTGCTTTCTCTAGACAGGTTATTTGTTGGAACAAAATAAGCTGTTAATGTAAACTCGCCTTGTTGTTCCAAGTAAATCATATATTCAAGATATGGTGCATCCGCTGCCTTTTTAAAGGAAACAGTTATAGGAAACATTTTAAGAGATGACAGGGTACGTCCGTAATTTTCAATAACATTCCATTCAACACCACATTTTCCAACTCGGTTGAACGTATGCTCTGCTTCAATTGATACAACATTATTAGTTTCAACAAAAGTCATTTTGGGTAAACTGTCTGCGTCCATTACCTTTGCATTTATGTCAACATTCACCGTCTGTCCCGCACCTGTAATTTTAATTACACCACTTGTATTTTTTATAACCTTATCCCAATCAACTGAAACCCTTATTGTCTCTCCATCAGTTATATTATAATTTAAAATGTCAACATTAATCCAATCCCCACTTGTCTCTATATTAAAATCAAAAGTATCAGTTCCACGGTTACTGATGGTAATACGGTAGGTCTCTCTCACCAAATTAGAAAAAGCCGGAAGTACTGCTGTCCCTGAGCTGTATCCTTTTTCATCCCCTTCAATGTCTACAATCATATAAGCAGAAGCAGATGGATATATATAGTTTACTTCTGGATAATGCCAGCCGGTTGAATCCCAGTTAACATATCCGATATGTGCAGAACTCATTATACCCTGCCATTTTCCCCCTGACATAGTATCATTGTAATAACTTTGCATTTGCTCATCAGCCTTAATTGTATCCTTCACTAAGGTTGCATATCTGTTGGCCAAAACACTCTTAAGATTAAAGTACTTCTTATTCAGTCCTGCATAGATTTGCATTTTCAAAACGTTTATTGATGCAACTGTAGGATAGTAAACCAACTGATAGTATGTATCCCTATAGTTCTCCGGTATTTGGTTATAATATCTTATAGCATCATTTTCAAGACTAATTGCTTTTGCCAGAACTCTTTGGGCTTCATTGTAATATGTAGTACTAAAGGTTTCGGAAGTCAATGTCTCGGGTTTACGTATTCCGTTCATTCTTGTATAACCCGACAATACATTTGCTATCCCGTTTAATGTCTCGCTGTCTGCAACACTACCAAATTGCTGTTTAGCCCATTTTCTTGTAAATTCGCCGGTTTTATTTAGTCCGTTTCTCCCCCATGTTTCAAAGTCATAAGCCAGATTCAAAAAGTAAGATATCGGGAATTCCATCGGTTTTAAATCCCCAACATTGACTATCCAAATATTATGTATACCGTATTCATAAGCCATGGTCATCTGTTCCCAAACTTTTTCTAATGGTACAGTATTAACCCACTCATAGGATATTGGCCCGCCATGATAATCGAAATGGTAATACATACCCCATCCCGCTTTTCTGTCTCTTTCAGAAAGTGTCGGAAGAGTACGCATATTCCCGAAATTATCCTCTGCCAGCATAATAATTACATCATCAAGGACATACCAGTTTTTCAAACCTTCTACAGTTTCGGTTCCATACCAGAACTCCTCAACCTCTTTATAAATGGTAAGAACCTGTGGAGCATTATCAAGCCCATACTTTTTTAATAATTCCTTTTGCGTGGTAATTATACTTTTAAGCAGGTCAATATTTTCCTGTAGACCTCCCCCCAGAGAAGAATCACGCTCTCCCCTCATACCAAGTGTAATTACATTCTGGTAGTCTTTATTTCGTTTTACCCCATCCTCCCAGAACTTAGTAATAGCTTCTTTATTGTTTGCAAAATTCCATTCATTACTTGTTCCGTAATTTTTATAATGCTTCTGCCACTCCTCACCGGCACGGAACATTGGCTCATGGTGTGAAGTACTTATTACAATACCATATGCATCAGCTAGTTTGGCATTGGCAATGCCGCTGCTTTTTCCGTTTTCGCTGAATATTGCACTCCACATGGCGGGCCATAGAAAATTTCCTTTAAGCCTTAAAAGTAATTCAAAAACTTTCACATATAAATCTTCATTGAAATCACCAAACTTATTTGTTGTCCATGTACCTAAAGAAGGCCACTCATCGTTTAAAAAAATACCTCTATATTTTACAGATGGTTCCTTTGAAGTAAAATTCAATTTATCTGCTGGAATATCAAGCACGGACTTCTTCTCAGGCATTACATCTCCCCAATATACCCAAGGACTTACACCAATCAATTCCGATATGTGATAAATACCGTAAATGGTTCCCCTCTTGTCACTTCCTACGATAACCATAGCCCTGTCCACTCCCGGAACAGGCCTGTCAACAATGCAAATCTTATAACATTCCCATTTGTCTTTTATATTTGATATATCTATCTTGCCTTCTGATATCAAAGCATCAATTAAATCATTATTTCCAATAGAACCTGCAACAATTATTGTACTATCTAATATAGAAATATCTGTAGTAACCATTGGCACCGTTCCGGCAACCAAATTTATATCATTTGCAAAAGATTCTGCCACAAGGCTCAATCCTTCGTAGTCCCGGCCTTTAGCATCAATATATATCTTGGACACTTTTTTATCTTTGACAATAGTGAAATCATTCATTTTTATCATTCGAAATTTATCACCCATTCTTAATTTCATATTGAACAAAATTTCATTCAGTGGGAAAATAAATTCCCTCTGGATACTAGTTCTTGTTTAATCTATACTTTTATAAAAGCAATACATAATGATGATTATAAATGAATTCCGTAAATATTCCAAGTAGACTTATTGTGATTAAATAAGTGAGTTTCTTCATTTCTTACAAAACCGTTTGAAATTGTCATATTCTTATCTGAAAAATAATCTCTTGTAACATTTTGTTATATTTTGTAATTTACATATTATATTGACTTAAATGTAATTATATGTTAATTTTGAATTAAGATTTGTGAGGATGTATGGATATTATGTGAATAATGTAACGTAAACTTATGTCCCCAAGATTAGTATAGGGAGGTGATATTATGAAAGATCTGAAGAGTATTAACGAACTGGATGAGTCTTTTAAGGTTGAAGAAACATCCGAGAATGTTGATCCCGCTTTTGCATTACCAATCGGTGGCGCTTTTAAAGTAGAGGAAACTTCCGAGAATGTTGATCCTGCTTTTGCATTACCTATCGGTGGCGCTTTTAAAGTAGAGGAAACTTCCGAGAATGTTGATCCTGCTTTTGCATTACCTATCGGTGGCGCTTTTAAAGTAGAGGATACTTACCAAAATGTTGATACTGATTT
>JAEYNY010000037.1 GCA_023412275.1 Bacillota bacterium | reverse complement strand
TGGGTCAACAACAAACATTGCACCAGGAAGCTTCTTCATGTTCTTGATTCCGCCAAGGTTCTTTTCAAGATCAGCCATTTCTTTCTTCAGCTTGCTAACTTCCTTCTTAGGAAGAACGTCAAAAGTTCCGTCTCCTTCCATAGCATTTAACTGATTCAGTCTGTTGATTCTCTTTGTAATAGTTTTGAAGTTTGTAAGCATTCCGCCCAACCATCTGTTGTTTACAAAGAACTGTCCGCTTCTTTCAGCTTCTTCCTTGATTGAATCCTGTGCTTGTTTCTTAGTTCCAACGAACAATACATCCTGTCCGTTCATAGCTACTTCTCTGATGAAGAAGTATGCATTGTCAACCTTTTTTACTGTTTTCTGAAGGTCTATGATGTATATACCGTTACGCTCTGTAAAGATATATTCTGCCATCTTAGGGTTCCATCTTCTAGTCTGGTGACCAAAGTGAACACCTGCCTCCAAAAGTTGTTTCATTGAAATAACTGCCATAATATAAACACCTCCGTTAAAGTTAATACCTCCGCATTCATGTTTGATCGGAACCTGTCCGACACCTTAACTTAAAAATGCGTGTGTATTTTGCCGTTTGATAGTATAACACATTGAAAAATATTTATCAACGTTTTTAATGATTTTTTTAAGAAGATACCTCGCTATCTGTTTTTGGTAGATATTTTTCGTATCTCCTTGCAACTACTCTTCCCAGAAAAGGAATTCCTCTTGTTACCCAGTCAAAGCACCATGCTACCCATATTCCCATAAGTCCAAGGCCAGTAAACCTTACTAACATATATCCTCCGAAAACCCTTATAACCCACATGCTCATTATGGAAATAACCGTTACAAATACAACATCCCTTGTACTTCTCAGACATGCCGGCAGGAGAAATGCCGCCGGCCAGAAAATCGGTATACATATAAGTGTAAGATATGTTATATGCAATGCAAGGCTTGCCACATCCGATGCAGGTGAATAAAGTTTCAGAAAATGGTGTACAAACGGGAAAAATGCCAGGGAAACAGCACCCAGCAGTACCATTGTATAAACCATGAGTTTTTTTATAATCTTGTTTAAATCCTCTTTTAATCCTGCTCCAGCATAGTGGCCTACAACCGTCACCGCTACTATAGTTATCGCATTTCCGGGTATGTTCAGAAGTGAGTTTGTAGAGCTTGCAATACTATTCGCTGCAAGAGCGGAAGTTCCCAAGGATGCCACTATTGTTTGCACCAGAAGCTTTCCTCCGTTAAAGACAAGACTGTCTATCCCTGCCGGAAGTCCTATATATAAAACAGGCTTTAATATTTTTGAAGTTATTCTGAATGAACTGTGAAAAATATCCAAATGATGCGACTTAAATAACGAATATCCCACAATGATTGCTCCGGTTAGTCGGGCACAAATCAAGCCAATTCCGGCTCCAAGTACTCCGAAATGAAATACAAAAATCAACAGGGCTCCCACCAAAAAATTAACCAAATTTGATGCAACAACAGCAAACATTGATGCCCTGAAATTATTACTTGCCCTTAATATACCCGTACATACATCAAAGAATCCAAGTATTGGATAAGATATAGCTGAACAAATCATGTATGTTCTGGCAGCCAATTTAACGGAGTTTTCAGCATCTCCAAAAAGGAAATTTATTATTTGGTTTCCAAATATGTAGAGACCAAGTCCTGCTATTGTAGACATTAAAAGCACCGCGGTAATTGCCTGAGCCGCAGTCTTTGAAGCGTCTTTCCTGTTTGATGCTCCCAAATGCTGTGCTATAGTAACTGTTGCACCTGTGGACACAGCCACAAACAGATTCATAACTACAAAATTGATAGAATCTACTATCCCTACTGCTGATACTGCAAATGCCCCTAATCCGCTTACCATCATAGTGTTTACTACACCTATTGCCGTAGAAAGAAACTGTTCGGTCAGAGCAGGAAAAAAGAGGCGTAATAAATCCTTTTTGGTATACAAAGTATTATCACGGCCTTTTGTAATGTAATCAATTTTCGACATTTTTCACATATATTCTAACTCTGAAAACTATTATGTGCAACGTTTGAAAACCAGTATACAAACTTATATTTTCAATTTGAGCCATGATATTTGGTTATTCCTATCGTTATATCCAAAAGGCTGCCACTAATGGCAGCCCTCCGGTTTTAGCTCTTTGCTTTATTTTTCTTAAGAAATAATTATTTGCAGTGTTATCCTATGCTGCAATAATCTGTGCCTTTTGCTCCACCGTTATCCACCCCCTACTCACAGCAACATCTAACTGCTCAACTATAAGTTTCCCTGCATGATATAAATAATTTAATCTCTCAAACATCCTTTACACCTCCAAACTTGATGTTATTAAAGTATCTATTTGTTCCTGCATTTTAAGGTTATCCACTATAAGAGTGTCTACTAATTCCTGCAGTATTTCCTTTTCTGTCTTGATTCTCTTTACTATATTAACCACCAGTGATTTTGACAAATCTCCCAAACTAACATTAACAACTACTTCCCCAATTTCAGTTGCTATTATAACTTTATTAATCCATGTCAAATCAGCTTCTATTCGTTGGTTATATTGGTCATATACTGCTGCTTGGTACTCTGCTGTGCTTCCTATTGTTAATGTCGTAGGGCCATATAATTCTAAACTCTTTGCTATAGGTTCTATTAACTTAAAGTCAATAGGATTATCCGGTTCATCAAGGGGTTCAATTTGCTCAAACACTCTTATTGCCGTGGGTTTTGTTCTTAACCAAGCTAATGTTTTAATTTCATCTTGTGAAAGACCTTCTATGTCCTTCTCTGTTAATTCAATTGAAAGATTACAATTATTGTACATTCCTTGTTCTCTTTCAATTAAAAATTCGAAATTATTTTGTTTCTGTGTAACTATCTCTATCTTCATGATTTGATTCATCCCTCTCTATTTTCTAATAAATGAAAAATACCGTATTTCATTGAGTTCAAAAACTCCATCAAAATCGCCACTATGACCTCCACCAGTATAGTTCATTCTAAAGCGATATGGAATTTTGTTTCCTACCATAATTGGACCTGGATAAGCACTAATATATAATGGACTACCTGGGTCATACCACCCTTCATACGAACTCTGACTAACATAAGCTATTGTAATTTCTGTGCCATCAGTATATTCCAAAGACCATATAAAATACACAGTTGAATTACAGCCACCCGATTCGTATTGACCATAAAGCATTGCAATATAGCGATTCCCTACAATGCTCCCAAAATCCAAAATACCATTTTCGATAGATATATCAAGAATGGATGTGCTCCACCCTGTTTCATACATATATTGTGGTGCTTGTTGGATATATGCATTGGATATGTAGTTATTTGGTTCATGATGCATACGAAATGTTTCGGTTGGAATAACTATGTCTTGAAATCTTATTAATCCGCCTTGACTTGCTATACTACCTATTGTACTTAACATATCATCAACCCCCTATACTAGTGCACCAATCAATGACCAAGTATTTGAACCAAGATAAATCAATGTGGCACTTGCATATAATCCATCAATTGTACGTTTTGTATCTTTACTTTCTAAAGTAACACCACTTGCAGGGGCGAATGTCACTGTTCCACCTAAACGCTGTATAAACGTAATTTGTGTTCCTGCAACAAATGCTACTGAAGTACTTGCAGGAATAGTTAAAACTATAGCTGTAGTATTACTAGTATATATGACTTTATTAGCTTGAGCTAATGTTAAAGAACTTGTAGTGCTTACTGCATTTATTGCACCATAAGTGTTAGGCATTGCGTTATCAGCTTTAGTTCCCTGAGCTGCTGTTGCATAAACACCTGTATGCAAATGGTCTGACGTAGATAAAGCTCTCCAAGGCTTCCATTCATCTATATCATAAATACCATACCTATAATAAATTGGAGTATCAGTATTGTACGGATAAATATATTGAATACACGCCTTTCCTGTATACGCTTTAATTGTATGAACTGTACAATAATACACATCATTAAATCTAACGGATGGATTGTTTGAGAAAAATATTATTTCTCCTATAGGATATGTGGATGGCAAATCCGTACCTATTTTAAAATTAATTGATTCAGTACTTAAAATCTTGTGAATATGATTATCAATTACTTTTTTAAAATTTTTTGGACTAATAGCTTTACTTTCATCTATTCCCGCTGTAGTTTCTGCATCTGTTGCCAATTCAATATGTCCAGCAACTGTTTCAGACGCACTTTCAGCCAAATGTGTATTAAAACTGGTCTGTGTTGCAGCAGCATCCGCTTTTGCTCCTTGAGCTGCTGTAGCGAACGCTGTTGAGTCCTTTCCATCCAGTAAATCTGCATCTATTCCGCTGCCGCTGCCATCTACTGTTTTTAGCTTAGTCAACACATCACTTGCCGTATATGATGCGGTTGGAAGAGCATTATCAGCTTTTGTCCCTTGTTCTGCTGTTGCAAAAGCAGTGGCTTCTTTCCCGTCCAGTAAATCCGCATCTAGTCCACTCCCGCTGCCATCAACTGTCTTTAATTTTGTAAGCACATCACTTGCTGTATATGATGCGGCCGGAAGAGCATTATCAGCTTTTGTTCCTTGAGCTGCTGTTGCAAACGCTGTTGAATCTTTTCCGTCCAATAAATCCGCATCTAGTCCGCTGCCACTGCCTTCTATTGCTTCCCCAAGTAATATAAAATTTGTTCCATCAAACCTCAAAGCGTAAATACCATTAAGCCTTAATTTTCCTGCTGTTAAGGCATTTCCTTTACTGTCAACAATAGCCTTTGCTCCCAAACCATTCACATTTATCGTACTTGCTGATGTATTTACTGCATTTATTTTTACTGCTATGCCCATTCCATCTATATATGCAGTTGGTGCAGGAGATAGAGTTAAGGTATATGTATTTGCACTTCCGGTAGTAATTCCATAGCCAGGTTGCCTTACATAGTCAGCCAAATGTGTATTAAAACTGGTCTGTGTTGCAGCAGCATCCGCTTTTGTTCCTTGGGTTGCCGTTGCGAACGCTGTTGAATCCTTCCCGTCCAGCAAATCCGCGTCTAGTCCACTACCGCTGCCATCTACTGTTTTTAGCTTGGTCAACATATCACTCGCTGTATATGATGATGCTGGCAGGGCATTATCAGCTTTTGTTCCTTGTTCTGCTGTCGCAAATGCTGTTGCTTCCTTCCCGTCAAGTAAGTCCGCATCTATTCCGCTGCCGCTGCCATCAACTGTCTTTAATTTTGTAAGTACATCACTTGCTGTATATGATGATGCCGGAAGAGCAGCATCCGCTTTTGTACCTTGAGCTGCTGTTGCAAATGCCGTTGAATCTTTTCCGTCAAGCAAGTCTGCATCTAGTCCACTACCGCTTCCTTCTATTGCTTCACCAAGTAATACAAAATTTGTTCCATCAAACCTTAAAGCATAAACACCATTAAGCCTTAATTTTCCTGCTGTTAAGGCATTTCCTTTACTGTCAACAATAGCCTTTGCTCCCAAACCATTCACATTTAATGTACTTGCTCCCGTATTTGCTGCGTTTATCTTTACTACTACGCCCATTCCATCTATATATACTGTTGGTGCAGGAGATAGCGTTACCGTATATGTATTTGCACTTCCAGCAGTAGTTCCATAACCCGGTTGTCTTACATAGTCAGCCAAATGTGTATTAAAACTGGTCTGTGTTGCTGCAGCATCTGCCTTTGCTCCTTGAGCTGCCGTTGCGAACGCTGTTGAATCCTTTCCGTCAAGTAAGTCCGCATCTATTCCGCAACCGCTACCATCAACTGTTTTTAATTTTGTAAGTACATCATTTGCTGTATATGATGATGTTGGCAGGGCATTATCAGCTTTTGTTCCTTGTTCTGCTGTTGCAAATGCTGTAGCTTCCTTCCCGTCAAGTAAGTCCGCATCTAGTCCGCTGCCGTTACCGTCCACTGTTTTTAATTTTGTAAGCACATCACTTGCTGTATATGATGATGCTGGCAGGGCATTATCTGCTTTTACACCCTGTTCTGCTGTCGCAAATGCTGTTGCTTCCTTCCCGTCAAGTAAGTCCGCATCTATTCCGCTGCCGCTGCCATCTACCGTTTTTAGCTTTGTCAACACATCACTTGCTGTATATGATGATGCCGGAAGAGCAGCATCCGCTTTTGTTCCTTGAGCTGCTGTTGCAAAAGCAGTTGAATCTTTTCCGTCCAATAAATCCGCATCTAGCCCGCTGCCGCTTCCTTCTATTGCTTCACCAAGTAATACAAAATTTGTGCCATCATACCTCAAAGCATAGACACCATTAAGCCTTAATTTTCCTGCTGTTAAGGAATTTCCTTTACTGTCAACAATAGCCTTTACTCCCAAACCATTCACATTTAACGTGCTTGCTCCCGTATTTGCTGCATTTATCTTTACTATAATCCCAATACCATCTATATATACTGTTGGTGCAGGAGATAGCGTTACCGTATATGTATTTGCACTTCCGGCAGTAGTTCCATAACCCGGTTGTCTTACATAGTCAGCCAAATGTGTATTAAAACTGGTCTGTGTTGCAGCAGTATCCGCTTTTGTTCCTTGAGCTGCCGTTGCAAACGCTGTTGAATCCTTTCCGTCCAGTAAATCCGCATCTATTCCGCTACCGCTACCATCCACTGTTTTTAATTTTGTAAGCACATCACTTGCTGTATATGATGATGCTGGCAGGGCATTATCTGCTTTTACACCCTGTTCTGCTGTCGCAAATGCTGTTACTTCCTTCCCGTCCAGCAAATCCGCGTCTAGTCCGCTGCCGCTACCATCCACTGTTTTTAATTTTGTAAGTACATCACTTGCCGTATATGATGCCGCCGGAAGTGCAGCATCCGCTTTTGTACCTTGGGTTGCTGTTGCAAAAGCTGTTGAATCTTTTCCGTCCAATAGGTCTGCATCAAGTTCACTTCCGCTTCCATCTATAGTCTTTAACTTTTCTAAAACATCATTTGCTGTATATGATGCCGTCGGAAGGGCATTGTCCGCCTTTGTTCCCTGCTCGGCTGTTGCAAAAGCTGTTGCTTCTTTTCCATCAAGTAAATCTGCATTAAGTCCACTTCCGCTTCCATCTACAGTTTTTAACTTTTCCAGAACGTCACTTGCTGTATACGATGTTGCCGGGAGAGCATTGTCCGCTTTTGTTCCTTGCTCGGCCGTCGCAAAGGCAGTTGCTTCTTTTCCGTCCAAAAGGTCTGCATCAAGTCCGCTTCCGCTTCCTCCTACTGTCTTTAACCTTTCCAGAACGTCACTTGCTGTATACGATGCTGCCGGGAGGGCATTGTCCGCTTTTGTTCCCTGCTCGGCTGTTGCAAAAGCAGTTGCTTCTTTTCCATCCAATAGGTCTGCATCAAGTCCACTTCCGCTTCCATCTACAGTCTTTAACTTTTCTAAAACGTCATTTGCTGTATATGATGCCTTCGGAAGGGCATTGTCCGCCTTTGTTCCCTGCTCGGCTGTTGCGAAGGTAGCAACATTGGTATATGCAGCCGTTCCAAGTCCTAGAATTTCTTTCACTTCGCTTACTGTTTTTTTACCAAATTGACCTACTCCACTAGCAACAAGAAAATCATTAGGGGCAGTCGCCAAAGAATGTGAGATATGACCCACATGTGGGTCAGGCTGACTTGCATGTGCATCAATCTTTTTTTGTGCTCCGTCAGGGGTTTCATATACACCATTATGGCTATGTGAAGCGTCTGCCCTTGTGGTATCTGTCGGATGAACATGATCACCTCTTGCAATGGTATCTGCGCTTCCAACACTTGCAATACCGTCCATTGCGATATTTTCTAAATCGGCCTCAAAGTCTTTGTTAAAGGCCGATTTCTTTTTTATGAGTGGCTCCTTTTCTCTATCCAATTTCCTTAGTTGACTATCAATAATATCCATATTTGTATTTTGGTCTTGAAAAATATTGTAATCCTCAGGAGATGGCTTTATCAAATTATAGTTTTCTGTATTTGATCCCATTAGTAAATTCGCCTCATTTTTATTTATTTTTTATACAGTATAAAATTCAATGTAGAATAACGTTTTCTGTAAATTTAAGTAATAAAAGTATTAAATTTACAACCAGATCAAAAATATTTTATATTTTAGAGCTTGAATATATTGATATTTGATACTACTTGAATTCAGGCAAAAGTAACAGCACTATTTGATATGCGACCCGACAACCATTCATCAGGATTTACTAATACAATTAAGTTTCATAACGAAATGCTTGATATATGCAAAAAGTTTGTATTCTGGTCATTATCAGATTCCTCGATACACTCTTCTATTGCAGCGAAGTCATCTCCGCAGGGTATATATATTCTTTCCTCGTTATCCGATCCGTTATCCCAATCATCAAAATCCGTAAGCATTTCGCCCTGTTTATAATTACCTTTTTTAAGGAACTTGTCATCATAATCATATGCCTGGAATTCAAATGTATCGGCTCCGACCGAATACATAAATCTTCTCCCGGTATCATCCATATCAGTGGCTCTTGAAAGCCTGTCCAAGGTTGACAACTCTTTTTCGATCTCTTCAAAGATTTTCTTAATCTTTTCAGACAAATTGTCTGCTTCAGGAGAAGTTAGCTTAGAGAAAAACAGTTATGTTAAATCACAATCAGAACAGTTTCAAAACGCTATCAATAAATTTGGTACAATTTCACCTGAACAATCAGTAAATCTCTGGGCTCAAGGTGTAAAAAAATGGTACTCTCCAATCATCATTAGATCTGCAATAACCATTTACCTTAAATAACCCTCAATATGCTTTTATAAGTTAATGCAGAAAAATAAGAGATAATTTATAATTTTGCTATTATGCGCCGGGATTAGCTAACGGGCTTCTTGGTAATTACCCGTGCTGGACTTTCACCAGCAAGTGTGCTCCAGCTTCGCTGGACGCACCACATACAAAAAAGGCTGCCACTAATGGCAGCCCTCCGGTTTTAGCTCTTTGCTTAATTTTTTTATTGCTTTCTTTTCAATTCTTGATACGTAAGATCTGGAGATTCCCAGCATTTTAGCTATCTCTCTCTGAGTTTTACTTGAACCGTTAAGAAGTCCATACCTTAATTCCAAGACTACCTTTTCCCTGTTTTTCAAAGTGCCTTTCATTTTACTGTACAGCTTTTTAACCTGCATTTTTAACTCAACTTCATCAACTACGGATTCGGAGTCATTGCTGATTAAGTCTATTAATGTTATTTCATTGACTTCTTCAGGTTGTATACTTCTTAAACTCTATAAAAATGATTTGTTATGTAGAATGTCTTTTTTTACTGTTAGTGAAGGAGACGTTTATCTTACATTTAAAAATGTTTGATAATACTCTCTCCAGTTCTTTAATTCTTTTCTCGTTTTCCTCAGGTGTTATCTTTGGTGGGATAATTACAGCTATCGCCACTGAAATTCACCTCCACTATATACCTATTTTAAATTGTTTGTACATTATTCTATATATTGTTTTAACTGTATAAACTGGAAGTAAGGATATTTAAACTGATCAAATACAATCAGGGTACTTTAAGAAGGGGATGTGCTTAAATGATAGTTGATATATACCTGAGGAAATCAAGATCTGATGAAGAACTGGAAAAAACGTTAGGAAATGGTGAAACCCTTGCCAGACACCGTAAAGCCCTATTAAGATATGCAAAAGAAAACGGATTTACAATTCTACATATTCATGAAGAGCTTGCATCCGGAGAAGAATTATTTTTCAGGCCTGCGATGCTTGCTACATTAAAAGATGTAGAATCCGGTGCCTGTGACGGTGTCCTTGTAATGGATATTCAAAGACTCGGACGTGGTGACATGGAAGAGCAGGGACTTATTTTAAAGGCATTTAAAAAATCTAACACTAAAATAATTACACCTAAAAAAATATATGACCTTAATGATGAATTTGATGAGGAATATAGTGAATTTGAAGCCTTTATGAGTCGAAAAGAATACAAAATGATTAACAGGCGAATGCAACGTGGAAGAATCAATTCGGTTGAAGAAGGAAATTATATTGCAACGAGACCACCATATGGATATGATATTTTGAGAATCGATAAAAATACCAGAACATTAACACCAAATCCAGAACAGGCAGAGGTTGTTAAAATGATATTTGACTGGTACGTGAATGAAAACATGGGCTGCAGTAAAATTGCAAATGAGCTTAACCAACTAGGTA
This sequence comes from Bacillota bacterium, assembly GCA_023412275.1. Taxonomy (GTDB): domain Bacteria; phylum Bacillota; class Clostridia; order Acetivibrionales; family DSM-1351; genus Ruminiclostridium. The sequence goes on along the minus strand of JAEYNY010000037.1, from coordinate 93,026 downwards.
TAAAATCATATACAGGTGCCAAGTGGGGAAAATCCACCATAACTAACTTTTTAAAAAATCAAATTTACATTGGGAAAGTTGTATGGAAAAAAAAATGCATACGCAAGTCAAAAGAATCCGGAAAAAAGAGAGACACATGTACCAGACCTGTTGACGAATGGATTGTTTGCAATGGAAAACATGAAGCAATAATAGAAGAATCTATATATCAAAAGGCTCAGGAAATTCTGGCTCAGAAATATCATGTACCTTATCAGATTCAAAACGGTATTACAAATCCCCTTGCCGGTATTGTTATTTGTGGCATTTGCGGCTCCAAAATGATTCAACGTCCTGTATTCAACAAAGACCCTAGAATTATGTGTCCGAAAAACTGTGGCCAGAAAAGCAACAAGTTTATAACTGTAGAAACCTTATTGTTTGATAAACTTGAAAACTATTATTCTACTATGCTGATTAGTGCAAAAAAAACACCTCATAATACAGATGCAACAAAATCCTTATTAATTAAAAAAAATATAATTTCCTTGGAAAATGAATTAAAAAAACTGGAACAACAAAAAGTAAAAACATTTGATTTACTTGAACAAGGTGTATATGATACAGACACCTTTACGGAAAGAGCAAACTATATCTTAGCAAAAATCAGTCAAATAAATAGTTCTATATTAGAATCAGAAAAACAATTAAAAGAAATTGATCTGGCATTTGCAACTAATCAGGATATCATAAAACTAAGAAGTGTTTTGGATGCTTATAAAAAAATAGATTCTCCTTCGGATAAAAATCTACTTATAAAATTAGTACTGGATAAAGTGGTATATAACAAATCATATGATGCAAAAGCTGATGATTTTAAAATTGCATTGCACCCTAAGATACAATGCCCAGTATAAATTGTATCAATGATTGCTTTCAAGCTCCCATTGATACAATTTACACTCTTCCCTTACTTACACTTCTTTCATTGTACGCAGAATTTCAACTATCCTTGCAGTTGCCTCATGTGCTGAAGCCATAAACTTAACAGTAACAAAATCTCTTTGCCCAATCAATTCCTTCGGAATATGGTATACCTTAGAAATTGTTTTATTCCAAAGAGTTTCTCCAATAACTTCCCGTGAAAGCAGGGTATCATTAATCAATATATCGAAACTCGCTTTGCAGTCTGCCGGCATATAATTTATTTGCAGAAAAGAATTCTCATCATTTATTACCTTCAAATTGTAGCTGAACCAGCCATTCTCTTTTGCATATCTATAATGGAATCCATCCCTGTCGCCTGACTCGGTATATTGACCCTCAATATGGTGGGACAGTTCATATTGGTCATTTCCAATCTGTATGCTGTCAATCTCTGCCGCCTTTATTCGTTCAACATGTTTCTTATGTTCAATATACTTATTCAGATCGGCTGAGCCCTCTTCTACAAGAACCCAGTATATTCCGTATCTCTGGGTATGTTGTCTGTAATGAGGGGTAAATACCAGCCTTTCATCTTCATCGGTACCTTTTAACCTGAATTCCAACTTACCCTCAGCTTTTTTCAGATTTAATGCAATGTCTTTTTTCCATGTATCTATGCTTTGATTTATAATAACTAAATAGTCTTTAATTTCAACGTGCTTGCTTGGTATTCTTACCATGATACCGGTAGTTGACTCTTCCATTTTATCTGTTCCAAGACCTGCGCTTAATACTACGGGGCCGTAAGTAAATGCAACTGCATTTGGATTATCGGGTAATGATACCAATTCGGGCTCAATTGTAAAATTGATTTCAACAATATCTTTATCTTTCCAAGTACGGTGGATAAGGGCATAACCTCTTTCTTCTATGAATAAGCCGGAATTTTTATTCACATTGATTTTTACATCCTTTGCCCAAGTCGGAATACGTAAACATAATGTGAACTCTGTTTCAGTTTCTGCTTGGATTATAAAACTTGCTCCGTCTGTACCGGGTATATCAGTATTTTGAGTAATCCTTACACCTTTTTCCTCCCAATTTAACAGCGTGGAATAATACATATTAACGTATAACCTATCTTCTTCATGAAAATAAATGCTGTTATTCAATTTAGTAAAATTTTCCATACCTGTCCCTGTACAGCACCAAAAATGCTCGAAAGGTTTACTATAAACCTTGAAATAACCTGTTGCCATCGGTTGAAAGTACATTGTCATTCCGGTATCAGGGTTTTGTGAGGATAATATTGCATTGGTAAAAGTATTTTCATAAAAATCGGCATATTTTCTATCCCCGGTAATTTTAAACAGTTCTATTGTCATTTTAAGCATATTGTATGTATTGCAGGTTTCGCAATTGGTTGAAGTACGCTCTGCATCCAGGATATTGGGTTCACCGAAATGTTCCCATTCACTGTTGCCGCCGGTAACATAGCTATGGTTATTTGTTACAATATCCCAGAATTCTTTACATGTATCCAGGTAAAATCGCTCCTCTTCTCCAATAGCCAGAAAACGGTTCAAAGCACCCAGGAATTTTGGTATTGTAGTATTGGCATGCCTGTTATTAAGTATATCTTTTCCGTCATGAATTTCCTTGAAAAGCTCTATTTCATCAAACATATGGGCAGCAGCACTGTGTCTTCCATTGCCGGTTATCTTATAAAGCTCATACAAACAATCATTCATACCGCCATATTCAACAGCTAAAACATTTGCATGTATCCCAGGTGTCCATTTGTCAGTTCTGTTAAACACCCAATCTCCAAGCCCTGAAACTATATTTAATGCTTTTTTTATTTTAGTAAGTTTATAAACAGATATTAACCCGGAAATTATTTTATGCATTGTATACCACGGTACCCACACTGGTTTCCTGTTTTCAACCCTGTCAAAAAACTCCTCTGGGAATGCAGAAAGGTAACCACTTTCGAATTGGCACAAAGAAAGCTCCTTCAGCAAATATTGCAGCCGTTCATAAATTTTGTTATCATTAGTAGCAGAATAAGCTTGTGCCAAAGCCGTCAGATAGTGACCCATGGTGTGGCCTCTGATCTCGGTATCCTCCCATCCGTGGTAGTTTTCCGCTTTAGGTGCAAGGCCTTTTGTTTCATAAAAACAGCATAATAATTTGTCGCAGTCAAAGGATTCCAGATATTCTATTTCCTTTTTGAATGCATTTACCAAATAGGGATCAATAAGCTTAACTTGTGACATAGAAAATGATTTAATCGTAGTAAACGCCCCTTTAATAATTTAATTGTAATTTAATTTCAGTGTACCAATTAATATATATAAATCAAATGGATTTTTTGCAGAATAGGTGGTAAAAAGTCATATGACATGTTTTGAATTTTCACTTAAGACACCATTAAAATACGATTTAACAGGCAAGTTTCAAGCTCCATCTGATGAATGGATGCACTTTTCAAGGTACATGCAGAATTTTGAACTCATTATTGTAACGGAAGGTAGAGCTTATTTACAGTTGGACAATCAGTTCTTTGACATAGGCAAGGGTGAATTTCTGCTATTTCCACCGTCTTCAAAGCAATCAGGCTATAAAAGCAGCAGCTGTGCTTTTTATTGGTTGCACTTTTCATATGAAAATCCAATTCGTACAATAACATTGGATCAAATTCCGAGGGATCTGCCGGATGAAAAAATTTATATTCCCCAATATGGCAAAGCAACAAATCTTGAGAAGATTATAGTTATTATGAAGCACCTTCAGGACAGTGTGCGAAGCTACCACAGCAAGCTTCAGAACAATTATCTGAGTACAGCCGTTTTATGTGAATTATCCTGCCAGTTCATGGAAAACAATACTCCTCAAAATTCGGACATGAAGAAAAAGCAGTTGTTTAATGATATACAAGATTATATAAAATGGCATAGAAATACTGATATACGAGTATCAGAAATAGCAGCGCATTTTGGATATAACAGGAGATACCTATCTGAATTTTTCAAAGATATTTCAGGCTTCTCCCTTAAGCAGTATATAATTCAGGAAAAAATCGACCTTGCCAAATATTTGTTGTGCGAGACAAACGATAATATAAGTGACATAGCTTACAGTCTGGGGTTTAATGACAACCATAGTTTCATGAAGGTGTTCAAGAAGGCAGTAGGGCTTACACCGACACAATACCGGAATGCATACTCAAAAAGGTTATTGTTTTATAAATAGACAACATGAATATGTTATTTCATTCCCCTCTTTATCAACACCAATCGGGTCTTGCAAAGAAACCTCATTCTGAATTTTCTTAGATGCTCTGATTTGCATTAGAATTTCATTTGCAATCCTTACACTCCGGCAACATTTTTCTGCAATTAAGCCAAACCTTTACCTGTTTGCCATCCCATGCGATAAATTCTATCGCACTTTTTAATATATCTCTCTTTTGCTTGATATCCATAAGATTCAAAATGCAGTAACCGAGGTTAGACAGCATTTGTATGATTTCTTCTTCGTCGCCTTCATCAATGTCCTTTTTTTCTGGGGCACCTTCCCAATGTTTAATTCTGTTTGTGTATATGTTGATGTCTTTTGATATGTTCTCCATACGTTTTAATATTAATGATTGTATCTTTTCATCTGCTTGTTTGGATGCAAGTCTTATAAGGTTCTTCATTTCTGTTTCTGCTGCCGTGAGTTTTCCTTTTACTAGTTTTATTTCAGGATTTTGAGCAGACTGTGTATTATCCTTCAGGGTAAATAACAAGCCGGAGTTAACTACCGGTTGATAGTCTTTTATGAGTCTGATTAGTCTTTCAAGTATTAAGGAGTCCAATAGATTACCGTTTAAATTTGGAGTATCGCAACGTGTTTTATTACTTTTTTCCTTTAATTCACAAATATAATAGTAAACCCTTTCCCCTTCCAAATCCAGCCTAGACATTGTTTTAGGCCTCATAAAGCTACCGCAATTCTCGCACTTTAGTATCCCCGACAGCAAAGCATTGGTATTTTTAACATTCCTATAGGCCTTTGTTTTATTTCGTTGCAACAATTTCTGAACTTCTATCCATTTACCTGACGGTATGATTCCCGGATGCGCTCCTACCGCTATTACCCAATCCTTTGGATCTCTGTACTTTTCTCCCGATGTATTCTTGCCCTGCCTTGTTTTGTTGTAGGCCATAAGGCCATTAACTCCGTTAAATTCCTTTATATCTGAGTATATCTCATACCCCTCCCCGGATAGATAGTGGTATAAAGCCTCGTCAGCAATTGCGTATACGGGATTTGTAAGTAAAAACCGCAGAGAGAATCTTGAAAAATCCACACCGTTTTTTGTTGTAAGTCTGTTTTCAAGAAGGTTTTTTTCTACCTTGGTTATTGATTTGAATATAGTAAATTTATCGTAAATATCTCTTACAAGCTCGGCTTCCTCAGGTATAATTTTTAGCCTGAAAATTCTAGTCTGTTTCAAAGACGAATCCTTTTTATCCAACATTTCGGATTTATAACCTGTGGGAGTAACACCTCCAAGCCACCTTCCAGTTTTTGCAAGCTGTAGCATGTTATCTCTGATTCTTTCTGCAATTGTCTCTCTTTCCAACTGAGAAAATACCGATGCTATATACATCATAGCCCTGCCCATTGGCTTTGTCGTATCAAACTGTTCTTTAACAGAAATAAAGCTTATGTTATATTTTTCAAGTTCATTTATTAACTGAGAAAAATCAGATACGTTTCTGCTTATACGATCCAGCCTGTAGCAAATTACTATGTCAATTTTTTTGCTCCGTGCTTCCCGCATCATTTGCTTGAACTCCGGCCTGTTTGTATTCCCACCTGAAAATCCCTCGTCTTCAAAAATTACAAATTCCTTTTCAGATAATCCAATATTGTTTATAGCGTACTCTTTGCACATTTGAATCTGATTTTCTATACTCTCCCCTCTCCCGGTAAACCTGCTTTTTCTTGAATAGATTGCAGCCCTCATAAATAGAATCACCTGATTTCTTTTATTATTTTTCTAAATATACCAGGAATTTGTTTATCAGGAATTTCTAAATTAATCAGATGTTTAATAATAAATTCACCATATGCTCTTCCTATTTCATTTTTAAGACACATTTCTTGTTCATTATTCTCAGGAGTAAAAAAAATAATTTCATATTTTTTTTTGTGCTTCCCCATCTTTGTACTCCCTGATTTTCTCGCTGTTTAACTATATGACAGTAATACTCGTACAAATGTGTTGCACAATATTATTTTTAATTACATAGTATTTATATATGATTTATATAAAATTATTATTGACTTTTTAGTATTTGCTTATTATAATCATTTCATACTATTTTTACCGGAATTCTATGAATTATTTAAGGGAGAGCGATACCAATGGATTTTAGATATCATCACGCAAAATTTGATCATTCAGAAAATCATCACCATAATGATTCCGGCTGCAACGATTACGCAACTGCCGTAGCTGAATATAGAAAAAGTTTTGCTTCTAAGAAGGACGTTCTTGAACAAACACCCGATCCTGCGGTTAAAGCTATGCTTTTACATATGGAGGAAAAGGGGTGTGAAACTGTTTTTGACAGATTTGATGCTCAGAAACCCCAGTGCAGCTTTGGTCTTGCAGGAGTTTGTTGCAGAATATGCAACATGGGGCCGTGTAAAATTACCAAAAAGAGTCCTAAAGGGGTTTGCGGGGCTGATGCTGACGTAATTGTAGCAAGAAATATTCTTAGAAGCGTAGCTGCCGGCGCCGCAGAACATGGTGCAAGAGGACGTGAAAGTATGCTAGCTTTGAAGTATGCCTCTGAGGATTTAATCAATATTCCTATTGAGGGAGAAAGTAAAATATTAGCCACAGCCAAGGCTTTCGGTCTTGATACTGAAAATAAAAGCATAAAGGAACTTGCAGGATTAATTGCTGATATCCTTCTGGAGGATTTATCTAGGACTGTTCCCGGCTCCCATCGTACCCTTAATGCGTTTGCATCAAAAGAACGAATTAAAGTATGGAGTGAGCTTGATATTCTTCCTATCAGTCCTTATCACGAAGTTTTTGAGAGTCTTAACAGAACTGGTACGGGAAACGACAGTGATTGGAATAATATTATGAAGCAAATGCTCCGTACAGGAGTAGCTTTTGCATGGTCCTGTGTTCTGGGTTCATCCATTGCCATGGACAGTCTGTTCGGACTTCCTGTAAGAAGTACTTCAAATGTTAATATAGGTGCTTTGGAAAAAGGTTATGTTAACATAGGAATTCATGGTCACTCTCCGGTTTTAGTAAGTGAAATCGTAAAACTTGGTAACTCAGATGAATTTCAAGAGCTTGCAAGGCAAAACGGAGCTTTAGGAATAAAGTTTTATGGTATTTGCTGTTCAGGACTTTCCGCAATGTACAGATATGGCGGAGTTATTCCTCTTTCCAATGCTATCGGAGCTGAACTTGTTCTGGGAACTGGAGCCTTGGATTTATGGATAGCTGACGTTCAGGATGTCTTTCCTTCCATTATGGAGGTTGCAAGTTGTTTTAAAACAACTGTGGTTACCACAAATGATTCTGCAAGATTGCCCGGTGCGGAGCATTACGGTTTTGACCACCACCACTCTAATATGAATCAGACTGCCGAGCTTGCAACGAAGATTCTGAACAGGGCTATTGAAAGCTTTACCCAGAGAAGAGAGGTTCCAGTTTATATTCCGCCTTATGAGATTGAAGCAGAAGTAGGTTTTTCCGTTGAATATATTAACAAACATTTCGGAAGCGTTAAGCCTATTGCAGAAGCACTGAAAAGTGGAGAAATTCTTGGTATTGTTAATCTGGTTGGTTGCAACAACCCACGTATTGTTTATGAAAAAGCCATTGTTGAGCTTACAGACATTCTTTTAGAGAATAATGTTCTGGTTCTGACTAACGGGTGTGCCTCCTTTCCGCTGATGAAGCTTGGATATTGCTCTACTGCTGCTTTGGAGCGTACAGGTGATAATTTGAAAGGTTTTTTAAAGGATTTACCTCCTGTATGGCATATGGGAGAATGTTTGGATAATGCAAGAGCATCTGCACTTTTTAAGGCTGTAGCTGAGGCTTCGGATATTTACATCAAGGATATGCCTTATGCTTTTGCCAGTCCAGAATGGTCTAACGAAAAAGGAATCTGTGCAGCTCTTAGTTTCAGATTGCTGGGTATTGATTCTTACCACTGTGTATATGCACCCACTCAAGGTTCGGATAATGTTACGGAATTTATGAATAATGGAACCAAGGATATTCTGGGTTCCAGAATGATTGTCAATGTTAATCACACTGAATTGGCAAATGAGATTGTCAATAACCTCAAGGAGCAGAGAAAAGCTCTTGGATGGGATTAAAATGATTTTATGGAGGATAACTATGAATTTAAAAAAGTTTATCATAACAGCTTTGGTTTTTGGACTAATTTTAGGTACTGCATCCTGTGGAAAATCTGAAAATGTAAAAGCAGTAAAAATTGCCTATCTTCCCCTGACTCACGCTCTGCCTGTGTTTGTGGAGAATGAATTACAGGATAAGTCAGGTCAAAAATATAAAATTGAATTGGTTAAGTACGGATCATGGCCTGAATTGATGGATGCCTTAAACACAGGACATGTTGACGGTGCTTCAGTGCTTATTGAGCTTGCCATGAAAGCAAAGGAACAGGGTATCGGAGTTAAGGCGGTAGCACTTGGACATAAGGATGGTAATGTTGTTGTTGTATCCAATAAAATTAATAGTGTGTCCGATTTAAAAGGAAAGAAATTTGCTATTCCCCACAGACAATCCTCTCATAACATCCTATTGGGACAAATGCTCAAAAATGCGGGACTTTCCTACAAGGATGTAAACATAGTTGAGCTTCCTCCTCCTGAAATGCCAGCAGCTCTTGCTCAGGGTCAGATAGCCGGATATAGTGTTGCCGAGCCATTTGGTGCAAAGTCCGTGGCCTTAAGGACTGGAAAAGTACTTTTTGAATCCAATGAACTATGGAAGGATTCCATATGCTGCTCTCTTGTATTGTCCGACAAATTTATTAGCAGTAACAAGGATGTGGCAAAAGAGGTGGTTTCCGGCTATAGAGAAGCAGGGGAATACATAGGTTCTCACAAGGATGAGGCAGATGTTATTGCAAAGAAATATCTTAATCTTGACGACAAAGTTCTGGATTTATCCATGAAATGGATTTTATATAATGACCTTGAGATTACCAGAGAAGCATATGACAGTCTTACTTCTAAAATCAAGGAATTCGGAATATCTTCAAATCCTCCTGCTTATGATGATTTTGTTGATTCCAGCCTTTCCGGCAAATAGAATGGAGAATAATTCATGAAGAAACTGATTCATATTATAGTATCATTCGCATTATTATTAATTCTGTGGCAGGGAGCCGTGTGGTTGGGACATTGGAATCAAGCTCTACTTCCCTCCCCTTTTGATGTTGGAAAGGGATTTGGGGAGCTAATTTCAAAAGGAACCCTCTTTACGGGGGTTAAAGCCAGTATGTACAGATTTTTTATAGGATATCTTCTGGCTGCCCTTACCGGAATTACACTGGGTCTTGTCTTGGGTTGGTTCAGAAATGCATGGAGCTTTGTTAATCCTGTAGTACAATTGGTAAGGCCTATTTCACCCATAGCATGGTTTCCTTTTATTGTACTTCTTTTTGGAATAGGAGACCTTCCTGCCATTATCATAATTTTCATAGCAGCCTTTTTTCCTATACTTTTAACTACTGTAAACGCCGTAGGAAAGGTTGACAAGATATATATTAAGGTGGCAAATAACTTTGGCATAAAGCAACCTCATCTATTGACAAAAATAATTCTGCCTTCCGCTTTTCCTGCTATTGCATCAGGTCTACATATAGCCTTGGGTACAGCGTGGGTGTTTCTGGTGGCAGGCGAAATGGTTGGGGCTCAGACAGGATTAGGCTTTATGATTATTGATGCAAGAAACAATCTAAGAGCAGATTTATTACTAGCAGGAATATTATCCATAGGGCTTCTAGGGCTAATCTTGGACAGTTTGATTGGTCTTGCGGAGAAACAGCTCTTGAAAAGATGGGGAGTTATTGGAGGTAACAATGTTCATTGATATTAAGGATGTTTCAAAGGAATATGTGCAAAATAATTCAACTTTCAAAGCCTTGGACCACGTATCTTTACAAATTGAGAAAGGTGAGTTTTTATGCCTTCTTGGCCCAAGTGGCTGCGGTAAGACTACACTTCTTAACTCCGTAGCAGGCTTCGAAAAGGTTAATAGCGGAAGTATACAAATAAACGGTAAACAGGTCTTGGAGCCTTGCATAAGTAATGTAACCATTTTTCAGAACTATGGCCTTCTGCCTTGGCGGACAGTGCAAAAAAATGTTGAGTTGGGCTTAGAAAGTAAGAAACTCTCAAAAAATCAAAGACATGATATCGCCAGTAAATACATTGCTTTAGTGGGGCTTTCGAAATTCAGCAAAAGTCACCCCTCTCAGTTATCCGGCGGTATGCAGCAGCGTGTTGCAATAGCCCGTGCCTTAGCTGTTGATCCTGAAATTATTTTTATGGATGAGCCTTTCGGTGCCTTGGATGCATTGACAAGACTTAAAATGCAGGACGAAATTTCAAATATATGGGAACAACAGAAAAAGACTATTATTTTTGTTACTCATGATATCGAAGAAGCTGTTTTTCTTGCAGACAGGATTGTTATTATGACGCCTAATCCCGGTAAAATTAAATCAATTATTAGTGTTCCACTGGCAAGAAAACGTGACCGAACAAGTCATGATTTTTTGAAAATCCGTGACAGGGTATTCTCTGAATTTAATATGAAAAACCCTGATAAGACAGAATACTATATTTAACATATATAAAATGTTTCCGCTGTGTAAGAATAGCATTTTCTATGCACCTGGCAGCATATGTTGCAAGACGAGTTCCCTTATCCATGTTGAATGTAGATATTGCCTTAATTAAGCCAATAGTACCTATAGAAATAAGGTCGTCACTGTCACTGCCACACGAACCGTATTTTTTTACAATGTGTGCAACAAGTCTCAAGTTTCTTTCAATAAGAATATTTCTTGCTTCCTCACTACCATTTTTGTATGCCTCAACATAGTATTGTTCCTCCTCCGGTTTTAAAGGCTGGGGAAAGGAATTCACATTTGATACGTAGCCAATCATTACAAAAAAATTGCTTAATACATCAAAGATTGTAGAAAATAGTATATCTATCAAGCAAGGCACCCCCTATGATAATGAAGTAATTAATACCTCAAAAATAGTGTACCTTTCCATTCTATTCTTGAATTAAAAAAATAATGCGTGTCCAATTTAAAAAATTTTAATTTTATTTTACATCTGCTACGACATTAGCATTTTCTTCTATAGTATACATTATACCTTCTTTGTTAATACAAAGCTTTTGTTCCGCAATCTTAATCCCTTGGTTTAACGCTTCTACTTTAACAACAATATTTTCGGCTTTAGAACTTGTATCATCTCCGGTCAAAGGGCTCCAATAAATAGGTGTATTCGCCTGAATTGTCAAGGTCTTTCCCCGATTTTCAGAATTTATGTCTCTCATCAGAGTTCCCTCTGTCGCTGTATATCTTATATTATCCGCTTCTCCTTCATAGGTAGACATTATTTTCAAGCCAAATACACTTGACATTACAGGAGAATATTTTTTCATTGAATGCACAATAATATTGTCATTGTTTAATGTAATTGCAAAGCTGCCAAACTTATTTTTATCCTTTGAATATTCTTTCAAATCTTCATCATAGTCTTTTTGAACCTCTTCTCTTGTAAACCAGTACTCAGCCGTCCCTTTATTTGTATGACAGATAAAGGTAAGCTTGTCCAGATTTTCTATGAGACAAAACATCATTGCTGCGTTTCTTCTAAAAGCAAGTTTCAATCGTTCTTCATTTTGTATTTTTGCCTTTTGGTAATCCCCTTCAACTAAATTCTGAAAATCATAGTTAACTGTTACTCCGTAAGGGATTTTTTCAGTTTGAAGTGACACCGCTCCTCTATAGTTACCAAACTGAAGGTTGTCGATAATATGTAAAACCTTGCTGTTGTTTCCTACGTAAGGAGTTTTGTTTTCAAATAAGTAATCTGCGTTGTAAACTTGTCCGCTTGCATTTATCTTTGTACTATTGTTAGAACCAATAGTTTCTGGAGTATTCCCCTTGGTAGCAAATACTAAAATAATTACTAAAGCAAAAACACATATAATAGAAACAAGTAGTGGCATAACTTTTTTTGCAGACATTTTCAAAGCAAATTCCCCCTAATAAAGAACTAATTCATTTTATATTAAATATTACACTTGTAAGATATTTCCTGTCAAGAGCTACTTAATTCTGATCCATAAATTCAATTTATTCAACTTTATGTAACTTAAACGATTATGTTTTCATATTCTAAAGATATAGGAAGTTATTCGTTGTATTTGAAAGGAGAAGAATAATGGATGACAAAAGTACTATAAAACCCTTTGATCCTTCTAAAATAGCTCTTGCTATGGCATTTGTTCCTGCACAGCTTTGGGAAAAACCATTTGATGTAAATGAAGGACTAGACAGAGGTACTCTTTTCCCGTCACTTGACAAGCCTTTCTTGGGAGGGGGAAACAGATATGAATACTAATACTGGTATTGGCGGTATGGGTAATATGGGCGGCATGGAGCATATGGGTGGCATGGAGCACATGGGTGGCATGGAGCACATGGGTGGCATGGAGCATATGGGCGGCATGGAGCACATGGGTGGCATGGAGCACATGGGTGGCATGGACGATTGCGGCGGCATGGGTAGCATGGGCAATATGGGCATGACCAGCGGAATGAAGCCTATGAATGAACGTGAAGCACTGCTTTGGAAGGTTCAGGCATATGAATTTGCCTGTATCGAAGTAGGTTTGTTTCTCAATACAAATCCCAACGATAAGACAGCACTAGCATATTTTAAACAGTACCGTGACATGAAAAACCAGTTGGAGTCTGAATTTACAAAGAGGTTCGGTCCTCTGACCGCGACCCACATGGATAACGATTTATCAACATGGAGATGGATTGAGAATCCATGGCCGTGGGAAATAGGACGGGAGGTGTAATATACATGTGGATTTATGAAAAGAAATTGGAATATCCAGTAAAAATAACCAGACCAAATGCAGCTCTTGCAAAAGTTATAATAACACAACTTGGCGGCCCGGATTTCACGTTTTTATAATTAATTTGTATCATTAAAAGTATATTCAAATTCAAGAGAGTAATTATCATAAATATATATCTTGTTTATTAATTTTCTAATTATTGCATACTTAAATTCTGGTTCCGCATTATGTAAATTGACTATAATTTCTTTTACCTTGTTTGTTAACTCCAAGGAACTTGATTTAACAGGTATGGAGTTTATTTTTCCAAGTCTGTTCTCCAGTGAATTTTTTTGGCGACGAAGCTCATCCAAGCGTGTTTTGTATTCTTCTATAGTAATTACTTCTTCTTCGTATGCAGCCTGTTGTCTTCTTATTGCATTTGCAACTGTTTCAAGCTTGTCTTTAAGCCGCTGATGTTCCATCTTTTCTCTAGTAAACCCTGTGTTGTAAAGGAACTGTTTCTTATTAATTGTTTCATCCAATTTATCGTAGGACAAAAGAATTTCCTTAACCTTTTGAATTACCTTTTTTTCAACAATATCCATATGATAATTAGCCTTACTATTCCCGCAAACCCCGGATGTCTTTCTGTCAAAGTAATAATAATAGTAGTCCTCTTGTGTTCTTTCTGAATCGCTTTTTAACTTTGCCTCCTTTTTAGGAAACCTTCCCCCGTATAATTTACAGCCACAGGAACCGCAGTAAACTAGCCCTGATAAAAGGTACTTCTTCGTACAGCTCCATTCTTTTAGTTCTTTTTGTTTTTTATCTTGAATCAACTGCTGAATTCTATCAAATTTTTCTTTGGTAATAAGCGGCTGGTGGGTATTTTCCCTTACTATCCATTGTTCACGGGGTCTTACCATTCTTTTTGCCTTACCCGTATCATCCCGTACTGTCAGAGTTATGTTATACATGGTTATACCAAGGTATACAGGGTTTGTCAGAATCGCATATATGGAATTGGTACTCCAATTGGTGTTCCCCCTGTTTGTTTTTATTCCTTGTGAGTTGAGATATTTGCATATTTTAAGTCTTCCCCAGCCTTCAAGAAATTTATCTACTATCATTCTATATATCTCTGCTGTTGAAGGATTTATATCAAGATGTTGTCCGTCAGAAGAAAGCTTGTACCCAAAAGCGGGTGTCGGTACATTGGTTTTTCCTTCACGTGCTTTTATCATCTGTGTTATTTTAACTCTTGACCCGGTTACTTTCCTCTCCTTTTGTGCAAGTCCCGCATGTATTATCAAAAGGAACTCATCATCGTCAGTCCTGCTGTCGTAACCTTCTTTTATTGAAATAAAAAAAGCACCTTGATTTGCAAGGCTCCTTTTAAGTTCAATTATATCAAGTATATCACGAGAGGTTCGGGATATTTCCTTTGATACAATTCCTTTTATTTTTCCAGAGGAAATATCATTTTTCATCCTTACCATTTCCTGTCTTAGATAACTGTAGGCGCCGGTTTTCATGTCTATGTAAAAATCAACTATTTTATAACCGTTAACACTTGCCCATTCTGCTATATATTTTTTTTGATTTTCAATTGAAGTTACTTGGCTGTCCTTTTTAGTAGATATTCGTATATATCCTCCTATTTCCAAGCCGACTTCTCCTATAGAATTCCTGATATCGTTATATTGTTCAAATTTATTTGCTATAACCAGAGGAGGAATATACTCCATTTTCTTTTTCACCCCTTGAACTTATTGTTTTTTCTTCCAAGGCTCTTTTAATAAGAATTTCAATAACTTCATCAAGTATTTCCTTTTTGGTCATAAACTCACCCCATGTTTATAATATGGGGTGTATAACGTTTTGGTGAATAAGGCTATTCAGACAAAAAAACTCTGAAGCGTTTTAGCGCTTCAGAGTTTTTGACTACTGCTATATTACCAGTCTATTGAATCTACATACATTGTAAAGTTGCCTTCTGCAGATGTTTCAACCTGTATACCAAACTGGCACTGGGTTAATGTAACATCTGAAGTGAGAGGAAGTGTTACTGTGAACTCGTTCCAATCACCTTTCTTTACCATGTCGTAGCCCTTCCAGGAAGAATTCCATTCACATGTTGACCAATCAGGGTTATGTGGCATAACGTATGGCTGAATGGATTTTATTGGAGCTCCTTCAGGAATCCAAACTCTGAACGTCATTGATTGTCCAGGTTTTAAAACAGGTACGCTGCTGTTTATTTCAGCATCTACCTTACCGTCTTTTGAGCCTACAGCATCCCATTTAAGTGACTTGTTTCCTTGGAAAGCCTTATCAGAGGTAACTGATAATTTT
This sequence comes from Bacillota bacterium, assembly GCA_023412275.1. Taxonomy (GTDB): domain Bacteria; phylum Bacillota; class Clostridia; order Acetivibrionales; family DSM-1351; genus Ruminiclostridium. Next base: position 77,599 of record JAEYNY010000037.1, on the reverse strand, counting down.
GTTATTGTACTGTCATTTGTTGTAAATCCGTTTAATTCTCCGTCCTCAAAGTTGACATCTGCATTATCACCTGTAGCTGAGGTTATTGTAACTGTGTCTGTTATTGAATTCGACAGACCTTTTTCATCAATTGCTGTTAATTTTATTGTATATGTTCCGGGAGCTTTGTACTTATGAATAATATTTGCGCCGGAACCTTCTGTACCGTCACCGAAATCCCAAGAATAAATATGAACATTTCCGTCAGGGTCAGTTGAAGCTGTTGCATCAAAATTTATATTATCTCCGGTAAATGCTTCTTTGGGTGATACTGTAAAGGCAGCTACCGGCGGTTTGTTCTCTGTTATATTTTTGTATGGTAAACTAGGTATTTTTGCAAGAAGGTATTGTTTTAATATTCCGAAATCTACTGCATCAACAGCATTATCAAGGTTTACATCACATGCTTTGTCATAATTAGAATCAGGATTTAATAAAATTTTCTTAAAATATGCATAATCTATAGCATCTACTGTTCCATCTTTATTTGCATCACCGTAAAGGATTGCAGTATTACTTGAGTCAAGCACTATGTGGCATACGGTTAATGCAGGTATTGTGTAAGTTAAATTGTTTCCGCTTATAGCATCTATTGAGTCTTTTTCTGTTATGTTTGCACTGCTTCTGTCAAATGACCATACTCTTCCTGATGTATACTTTTTGTCGCTGTTTATACCAAAGTTAACTGTCATAGGACTATCATAATTTTTGTTAATCAGTATAACATGTAATTTTGAATCGTCTTTTGAATCAACTGAAGCATATACAGAAGTGTTTTCTATATCAGAAGTTTCTGCTTTTACTTTTGTATCTCCATATTTTGAACCATTACCGTCATAGTTTGTATACATATTTACACCAGCTGCTGTGTAACTTCCGCCACCCCAAACTGTTGCAAGGTAAACACCATATTTACCGAATACACCTAAAACATCAGCTTCCGCTATACCTCCGGTTATATGATTGTCTGCACCATATGAATATTCTGTGAAGGCAAGCTTAGTTCCCGGATTGTATTTGTCTATGGACTCTTTTACTTTTGGTATTAAAGGAAGTCCAAAGCTGCAATACTGTGCTATCCAGCTATCTTCTTGATATGTAGGATCCCATAATGTTCTAGCTGCCTGTAGACGTGCTTTGTTACATAGAATATTTGTTGGGTCTTCTCCAAAACATATTCTTTGTCCTCCGCCCTTTGCTTCAGGATACCAGTGCAAGTCTAGAGCATCTACCAAACGGGTTCCTGCTTCAGTAGAAGCCTTTTTCATGCTGTCCAGATAATAATCAAGGAACCATGTGTAGTTGCCTTTTAAATCTGCCCAATCGGTAGCTGACTGAAAATCATTGTATTCAGCAAAACCATATGCTACAAGTCCAAAGGTTTCTGCACTTGGATCAACACCTTTTACTGCTTTAGCAAGATTGACATTCTTGTCAATTATCTCTGCACAGGTCGGCTTTTCAGGATGAAGTCTTGGATGTGTGCTGGGCCACAGAGCTGGCTCATTGTCTAATGCGTAGCCTTTTATTCCTGTTGCCGTGGAGGCACTTCCATATTTATTTACAAGGAAGTTTACCAACTCATCCATATATACATAGTTGTCAGTTGTATCTGGGGTAAGAGATAAAGGTGCATCTTTTTTGGCTTTAACCTCTTTCCATCTAGCTGAAGGTGCTACTTCATCTTCTGCTACAGTCCCATTTGCATCTGCAGCAACATATCCTGCTGCCTGCAAAGTTACCAATGAATACGGTTCACCGGCTGCGAGGTTTTTGTCCTGGAAATCTGATATTACTACACCCGGTTCACTCCATTTTGCTTCGGGGATTTTGTTGCTTGTCAACATATAAGTGTCACTGGACTGTTGCCAGTCACTACCTGCATTTGAGAAACTGTTTTCCCAGTTGTAACCAGTTGTTCTGTTACCGCCGAATCTTTTTGATGTTAATTTAGCATTATTGAACTCCCAGTTTCCTCCATAAATATATGGGCTGATTGCAGCTCTCTCAGCAGTTGTGTCTATACTTATGTTGATTGCTTCGCTGGCAGCTACGGAAGAAATGCTCGCAGGAATCATAGTTGTAAGAAGTAATGCGGATCCAACAACTAATGCCCCAACCTTTCTCATTTTTGTTACTTTCGCCATTTAACTCAAGCTCCTTTTATGTTTTTTACTCATTGCTAACATTCTGGTAAATGGTAAGTGTTCTTATCCCCCTTTCTTTACTGAATTTTCACCCAAATGTTGCAAATGATAATTTAATTCTTGTTTTTAACATATTTTTAATATGTTGTAACTTAAATTATATCATAAATTAAAGTAATATATTGTTAAAATTTCTGCTTATTTGAAGTGCTGTGATAAATGGGTTATTTATAAAAACTTGAAATCCGGCGGGCCTGATGGAGAACTTGCTGCATCCCTACGTTACCTTAATCAGAGATATACAATGCCTTATGAACAAGCGAAAGGCACCCTTACAGATATAGGTGTATCTGTATCACTAGGGTATATCTTGATTAATATACTATCAACCCCCGATATATTCTATTCAATTTATCTTGATTGCCTTGGTATCACGATGATATAATAAAACGGAAAAAAATAGAATATATAAATATATTTCTTAAAAATGTAAAGTCATTTCATATGCCATATTAAATTGTAAATCAATCCTACTAAAAATCGTCCAGATCTGTTTCTCGTCTTTCTCTGTGGGGAGTGCAAGGACTCACACAGTGAAATATAAATCATACAAGGTATGACCGTGATTTGTAAATGAATCAAAGGTTATACACTTCTATAATATATGGAGAGGAGGCAAACCAAAGCTCATTTCTGTTTGACCGGTGTGAGCAGTATCGTTCACATCTGATTTCCAATTATTTAACCTTATACTAAAAGGAGGATTATCATGTTTAGAAACATCAATAAAAGAATTCTTGCTTTTGTCATTGTTGTTGCAATGTTAATGTCTTTCATTCCTACAATGGCTCTCGCAGCAGAACCGGATAGCTCTCATCTCATTACCAGTCAGGCTGAAAAGCCTTCAACTGCCGGTGCTCTTCAGCTCCTAGATAAGAACGGAGTTAAAACATTATGTGACAAAGACGGGAACCCTATACAGCTTCGTGGTATGAGTACCCACGGCCTTCAGTGGTATCCTGAAATAATTAACAATAATGCCTTTGCAGCACTCTCAAAGGACTGGGGATGCAATGTAATCCGATTGGCAATGTACGTTGCTGAAGGCGGATATTCAAAAGACCCTGAAACAATTAAGAAAAGATTAATTGACGGAATTGATTTTGCCATTGCCAATGATATGTACGCTATGGTGGATTGGCATGTACTTACTCCGGGTGACCCAAATGCAGACGTATATAAGGGTGCAATGGATTTCATCAAGGAAATATCCCAAAAGTATCCCAATGATCCTCATATAATATATGAACTGGCTAATGAGCCAAGCCCTAACGATCCCGGTGTTACAAACGATGCAGCAGGTTGGGCAAAAGTAAAGAGTTACGCAGAACCCATAATAAAAATGCTCCGTGACAGCGGTAATAAGAATCTTGTAATCGTTGGAAGTCCAAACTGGAGCCAGCGCCCTGATTTGGCCGCAGACAACCCCATTAATGATAACAATACGATTTATACAATTCATTTCTATAGCGGTACACATAAAACCTCTCCAGACAGTACAGACAGAGGAAATATAATGAGTAATGCAAGGTACGCTCTTGAGCATGGTGTAGCAGTTTTTTGTTCAGAATGGGGATCCAGTGAGGCAAGCGGAAACAACGGACCTTACTTGAAAGAAGCAGATGAATGGCTTGAATTCCTGAATGCAAACAATATCAGCTGGATTAACTGGTCTCTTACCAATAAGAATGAGACATCAGGATCGTTTATACCTTTCATATCTGGTAAATCAGTTGCCACAAGCCTTGACCCCGGAGATGATCAGGTTTGGGCACCAAAAGAGCTGAGTGTATCCGGCGAATATGCCCGTGCCAGAATTAAAGGTATCAAATATGAGCCTATTGATCGTGCTGAAAAAGTAGAATTTACAACAAATGTCTGGGATTTCAATGATGGAACAACTCAAGGTTTCGGCATAAACGGTGACAGTCCGGTTAAAGCTGACAGTATCACTCTTGCAAATGAAAAAAATGCTCTTAAAATCACAGGCCTAAATACCAGCAAGGATCTTACCGAAGGAAACTACTGGGCAAATGTTCGTCTTTCAGCTGATGGTACAAGCAATAAACCGAACATTTTAGGTGCAGAAAAACTTACAATGGACATTATTGCAGCTGCTCCTGCCACAGTGTCAATAGCAGCCATACCACAAAGTTCAACCCATGGTTGGGCGAATCCTACACGTGCCATTGCGGTGAAGCCAGCTGACTTTGTAAAACAGGAAGATGGTACATATAAGGCCGTATTGACAATAACACCTGCTGATTCACCAAATTTCGATTCTATAGCAAAAGACAGCAAAGATAGTACAATGACCAATATAATTTTGTTTGTTGGTGCCGATACAAATGTTATTTCACTTGACAATATAACTATATCAGGAAACCGTACTACCGTAGAAGCACCTGTTGAGCATGCTCCGATAGGAAAAGCAACACTTCCTTCAACCTTTGAAGATTCAACCCGTCAGGGATGGGCCTGGGATGCTGCTTCAGGAGTTCAGAGTGCCTTGACAATAAAAGCTGCCAACGGATCAAAAGCTATTTCCTGGGAAGTTAAATACCCTGAAGTCAAGCCTGTAGACGGATGGGCCTCAGCACCACGTATCATGCTTAGCGGTATAAACGCAACACGTGGGAATAACAAGTATCTTGCTTTTGATTTCTATCTGAAGCCGACACAGGCAAGCAAAGGCTCTCTCTCAATAAATCTGGCTTTTGCTCCACCAACCCTTGGTTACTGGGCACAGGCATCGGTTAATTTCGATATACCTTTAACAAGCCTGAAAAAAATGAAAAAAACCAAAGATGGGTTGTACCACTTCCAGGTAAAATATGATTTGGATAAAATAAATGATGGAAAAGTACTTACTGCTGATACTGTTCTCCGTGATATCACCATTGTTGTTGCGGACGGTAACAGTGACTATGCCGGAACGATGTACCTGGATAATGTCAGGTTCGAAAATGACAGCAAAACTGAACTTAATAATGCCATTCAAATGTTGGTATCAAAAGGTATTATCAAGAGCTCTGATGTTAAAAAAATCAACTTGAATAAGAGCATTTCAAGAGGCGAGTTTTTGAATTGGCTCGTTAAGACTTTAGATTTGAATGCAAAATATCGTTCAAATTTCAGTGACGTTCATAAGAAAGACAGCTACTATAATTCACTTGGTATTGCCAAAGCACTTGGTATTACTAACGGTATCGGACATAATAAATTCAATCCTAATAAAGCAATAAGCAGAGAAGATATGTTGGTATATACCTTTAAAGCTCTGAAATTAGTAAATAAAAATTTGGTTAAAGGTAATGCTGACGATCTGAAACAATTTACTGATGCTTCAAAGGTTTCAAAAAATACTGTTGAAAGTGTAGCTACTATTGTAAAGAACGGATTTTATTCAGGTGATGCAAAGAAACTGAATCTAAAAGCGTCTGTTTCAAAAACTGAGACTGCGTTAATGCTTTATAAAATATATGCTAGTTTACATAAATAGAAATATTGGATTAAATCATCTATCCAAAAAAATCTTCTGTACATATGTACGGTAGATTTTTTTGATTTGTACATCATAAATCAATTGTCTATAAAGCTGTATTCAACACTATAGTTACCATTTTTACCTTTGCTTTTATACTTTAGTTTTATAGGCTCCGGCATACATGTTAAATATAATTCCAATATATTATTTTTATATAGGATAACCTTTTTTACTGTCGGCTTAAATACTTCCTCTGAATCTTTTCCTTCTATCTGGTTAACCAGAGAATTTATCCTGTCTATATATATCTGCAGTTTATCCACATTCCTGCTATTTATAAGATTGATATCTTTAATATTTTTAAGATCCATTTTAATTTTATTTATCTCAAACTCATACCTTTTATTCATTAAAACCATATCATCCTTAGATATGCTTCCCTCAAGCATTAGATTAATTACTTCCTGCTTTTTACGGTTCAGATCTTCTATTTTTCTTATAAATGAATCTGTACTCTTTATATCAGTCAACTTGTTCAATTTCCTGATTTCGGATACCAGCTCGGATATTATTTTTTCCTTATTTAAATTTATTGAGTACAAAACACTTTTTACTATTTTACCTAGCACTATGTGATTAATACTCTTATTGTTGCAGCCAACCGGATTTCCATTAACATCAATCTTGAGACTACCATAGCTTTTAGCCTGACTACATCTCCAAGCCTTGTAAACTTCCCCGTTTTTTAATTTTTTACTTCTCCCCACAAATTTACTTCCACATTCGCCACAAAGCAGCTTTCCCGAACACCAATATTTATTGCTGTATTTGCTTTTTTGCTCCTTTGATGCTGATCGTTGACTGATTTGTTCTTGTGTTGCATCCCATAATTCCCTTGATACGATAGGTGTATGATGGTTTTTTATATATATGATCTCTTCTTCTCCCCTGTTGTATTTCTTTTTATGATTTAAGTAATTTGGAGTAATGGTCTTTTTTTGGGCCAGATCTCCAACATATTTTTCATTTTTTAGAAGTCTCAAAATTACAGTATTTGACCACCTGTTTTTATAACTTTTTGACTGTATATTGTCTTCATATAGCTCTCTTGCAATTACATGAGTACCTTTTCCTTCGATGGTATACTTATGAAAAATCAATCTTACTATTTCAGCTTCTTCCACATTAACCGTTAAAGTGCCTTTGTACAAGTTGTATCCAAATAGCTCACGTCCAAAAACAACCCCCTGCTCCATCCTTCTTTTTTGTCCCCACTTTACCCGTTCGGATGTTTTTCTACTTTCATCCTGGGCAATGGCCGACATAATTGTAAGCCTCAGTTCACCATCTCCGTCAAGAGTATTAATATTATCATTAATAAAGATGACACCTACTCCAAGCTCTTTAAGCATCCGCGTATAATCAATACTGATCTTTGTGTTTCTTGCAAATCTTGAAATTTCTTTAGTCAATATCAAATCCAGCCTTTTGTTTTTAGCATCAGAGATCATCCTTTGAAATTCCATTCTTTTCTCGGTCTGAGTCCCACTAATTCCCTCATCAGCGTAAATGTCAACAAATTCCCAGTCAGAATTATTCCTTATATATTCTTCAAAATATCTTTTTTGGCTCTGCAGTGAATTTACCTGATCATCCTTCTCCGTTGAAACTCTACAATAAGCACCAACTTTTACTTTCATACATTTACCTCTGATTAAATAAAATAAGAGCCTACTTATAATTACAAGCAGGTCGTCTGTATTATCAATGGCTATTAATTGCTTTAATCACCTGATCATATTGTTCAACAGTCAGTAGCTTCTCTTTATACAGCTGCTTGATTACTCCTATTTTAAACTGGCGCGTAAATATGTTGCTTTCTTCTGAAGTAAGTTCAATCCTGTTATTTTTAATTGTCATATTATCAGCCCCCAATACATTTTATTCAGAAGTTAAAAAAAAGTTAATACAACTAAATATACAGCACTTGAGAGGTCCTTCGTGACATGCATTTTACATTTTGGGTGTAAAAATGGGACTGCTACACAGTGAATAAATTTATTCATTGTATAACAGCCCCATTTTAATATTGTTCCATTATGTATCTTTCTACCATACCTCAATTGTATATATTTAACATTTTTCATCCATTTCATTTATTTTTTTCAAAAGATCAGGTAATTCTATTAAACTCGAAATTGTATAATCCGGCCTGCACTGGTTATTCCAGTCGATATTTAAACGATTCAACCAACATGCTTTAATTCCGGCACGTTTTGCCCCGATTATATCCGAAAGGCTGTCACCTACATGTATTATTTCGTTAGCATTAACATTAGTTTCTGAAATTATTCTTCTGAAAAACCTATCTTGATTATCCCTCTTATATGCTTTAATATCCTCAGATATAAATTTTCTGTCAAACTTTAATTCAGATAATAAGGGGTCAATCATTACATGATCTGCATCACTTGACAGCCACAATTCGCATTCGTGATTCCATTGATTAAAAAAAGCTGTTGTATCTATAAAAAAGCAGGCCTTAGAATGTTCTTCTATTAATACTTCAACTGCTTTTTCAACATCGAAATTGTATTTATTTGTATATTTTATTTGAGAGAATACACATTTGAATATAGTCTTTAATTTAATAAAATCTTTGGATCCGTATGCGGTTTCCATCATCATACCGAAAAATTTATGGTATTCTTTAATATACTTTGGGACAGACTCCTTTCGGTATTCATCTTCTAAGATTGCTTCCCAAACCTCTTCAATCCTTTTATCGACTGTAACAAGAGTTTCGAACATATCAATACTGATACCCGATATTTTCATTAGTCACTGATACTCCTTTTTGAATCAATACAGAGAAAATAAATTATTTCTTTAATAAACAGTCACTATATTCATAGCAAATATGGTCTTTATTAGCATACTTTTGCCTAATAATACAATGGTTTATACAAAATTTCTTTTCTGTACACTCATTACAGGCTGAATACTGGTTGTTGTTTCGATATTGATTGAAATATTCAGATTCCTGCCATATCCATTCCAGGCTATAGTCATTTAGACTATATTCTGAGCTTTCCGAGCAGGCACAGGCTGAAACTAGTCCGGCTTCATTCACATAAACCATGAAATTTCCGGCTTCACAGCCCATTGAAACATCATCTTCACATAAAAATTGCTGATCCATTGAGATATCTATTACATCAAGATATTTTGATTTGAGATTTCTTATAGTTTCTACAGCCTTTTTCACTTCGCTGACACTCATTTTTATTTGTTCCCAACTACTCTTAGCTCCACCGACAGGCATTACCGGATAGAAATGAATGCTATTTAGCTTGTTCTTGAGTCCGAACATTACTATTTTCTCTATATGTTCAATATTTTCTTGATTAAGTACACTACAAACACCCACTTTGATGCCATGATCTCTCAATTTACTAATAGCACCAATATGCTCTTCAACGAATTGGTTTCGGATTTTATCTTCTGCAAATTTTTGATTCATGTTGTAGGATATGAATACCTCATTTAACCCGGAACTACATAAAGCATCAAAATTTTCCATGATACCTACTCCGCTTGTCAGTAATAGTACTCTTTCATATCCCAGTTTATGGGCGTATTTAACAAGTTCCAACGTTTCATTAAATACTTGAGGATGTAAAGGTTCTCCACCTGTTAATGACAATGTGTTTGCACCTATTTCGAATGCTTCTGTTACTATTTGCTGTTTTTTTTCAAAGCTCAGTGCTCCTGTGCTTTTATTTTCCTTTTTACTACAGTATGTACAGTTAAACGGACATAAATTTGTCATTGATAATTCCAGCTGCCCAAGTGATATTATTTTTTCTCTATCTACTTTCAAATCCAAGTACTTATATACCTTCCGTGAGTTGAACGAATAATGTGAATGCAGCGCATCCCTGCTTTGGGAATATTTAATTATACCTTCACTAATCAATTTTGTTAAAATTTCAGAAATTTCTTCAATGTCTATCTGACTATTAGGATAATTAGACTCAATATAGTTCTTTATATCCTCAGCACTTTCCATACTTCTGCAAAACAAGTGAACAACCGTTTCATTTTTGTTTAAAATATGATAGTTACCTCCAGGTACCACTATTCTATATTTATCATCCGACATTTTGTAGAGTGCCTGTTTGGGATCAGTGTAGTTAAATACTTTCATTTACAACTCCTCCTTGTATAAACTAGATTATAAAGCTATACTAACGGTTATAAGCAAACTTTATTTAGTTCTTTAAATGCTTTGTATCCATGACATGAATCCGCGGATTTGATTCCACTAATTATAGCTTTTTCCATCGCTTTGGCTGCAAGTAATCCTACAACACTGATATCCGCTTTAACCTGATTTGTAGACATTGAAAAAATAGTATCCCCGTCAAATATTGCATGTGATGGCTTTATTGCTCTGGCATATCCGTCATGAGCCATTGTTGCCAATTTGTTGGCTTCTGATTTAGACATTTGAGCATTTGTTACTACAACACCTATTGTAGTATTGCCCCAATGAATACCCTCGATATTTGCGTAATTATCAACCATTATTATCTCTGTATTCCCCAAGGTTTCTTTATCATCATTCAGCACACCGGCTATTATCTTCCCAGTTTCAGAATCAAAAACATCACCCATGCAATTTACAGCAACTATTGCGCCTACCAATAACTCACCCGCTCTAATGCAATATGTGCCGAGTCCACCCTTCATCGCATAATCAAACCCCTTAATTTTACCTATGGTTGCTCCCGTACCGGCGCCAATATTTCCCTCACTGCACTCATTATATTGTGCATTAAGACAAGCCTCATAACCCTGCTTTTTGTCCGGCTTCACCTTATAATCCCCGCAATTCAAGTCAAATAATATCGCACTGCATACAACCGGTACTTTGGTTCCTGCCGCATCAAATCCGATACCAGCCTCTTCGAGATATTGCATGACGCCCGAAGCAGCATCCAGTCCAAAAGCACTTCCTCCGGCAAGTATAACAGCATGGATTTTACTTACGATATTTCTTGGATCAAGTAAATCTGTTTCTCTGGTTCCGGGCGAACCACCTCTGACATCTACACCCGCTACTGCACCATCTTCGCAAAGTATAACTGTACATCCTGTTCCAGCATTTAAATCCTGTGCATTACCAATTTTTATTCCTTTTATATCGGTGAGTTTTTCCAAGATAACATCTCCCATCCACCAGATGGGGCTGTTGCAAAATTGAAAGTTTTTCTGTTTTAACACCGTTACTCACGTGTAAAATTGTATCAATGATTGCTTCCAAAATATTGCAAGAGTTTTTAGCGGCTCATCATAGGATATTTTACCGAAAAACATCTGCAAATATCTTTAACCAAGCTTCTAATGATACAATTTATACTCTAAGTACAGGTTAAAAAAGATAAGAATTAATTTTGGGACAACCCCTTAAAATTAAAATCTACATTTTATATAATTTGTAATATTTACAAATTTATGGTTATTTTATCACAAATCGCCATAAACTTCAACACTGTTGATAGTCATGATTCAATAATCTACAGTTTAAAACTGAGCATCTTATATAATGCACATAATAATAAAAACCCTTGATATCAAGGGTTTTAAGTTATTTATTCAAATCGTCTTTTCGGTGTAAATATAGGTACCGAAGAATTGGCTCATATGGAAATTATATCGGCAATTGTATATCAATTAACCAGAGGTTTAAGTATTGAAGAAATTAAAAAGAGTGGCTTTGATACCTATTTCGTTGATCATACAACAGCAATATACCCTATTGCAGCCTCGGGTATGCCTTTTACAGCGACATACTTCCAGTCAAAGGGCGATCCGATTACAGATTTAACGGAAGACCTTGCAGCAGAACAAAAAGCAAGAACGACATATGATAATATACTTAGGTTAGCAGATGATCCCGATGTTAAAGAACCTATAAAATTCCTCCGTGCAAGAGAAATAGTTCACTTCCAGAGGTTCGGTGAAACCTTGAGGACAGTTCAGGATAATTTAAATGCTAAAAATTATTACGCCTTTAATCCTGAATTTGATAAGAATACAAAATGATTATTCGTTATAGCCAGCGCCGAAAGACGCTGGCTTTAAGTTTAATAAACAAAGTCTGGCAATAAAAATAACCTTTAATTTAAAATATCGAAAATATCATCTATCTTTGAAGAGTTACGTCTTATATAGTTAAGAGTGTCATTCATATTATCAACCACTTGGTCAATATATTTATTGTAATAGTTTCTTGGTATTCTATTTGACGTTAAATTTATAACTATTCGTGAATTATTTAATTCGTTTAGAAAAATTACTAGTTTTAAAGTTTTTGTATAATGGTGTATTTTTTTACTCCCTGCACTTGCAGCAATTGCTCCTATTTCACCATATGCCTTGCCGGCTAATAAAACATCTAAGCTATTCCCAGAAATTACATCTTCACTAGTTTCGTAATAATTATAAGAAACTAGTTCTGAAAATTTATAAATTTTGGGCGTAATCTCTTTTGGGCCCTTAACGCACCACAGTTTAGAAACGTCATCTACAAATAGTACATTATCCCAAAATTCAACTCGTTTACTTTCAACAAACCCTGTCTTTTTAAGAATATCAGCAAATTGATTGTTTTTTTTTGCTATCTTTTTAGGGGCTTTAAAAATAAAAACAAGCCGAATAATACAAATAACAATTAATATTAATGAAACTTTATAATACATTTCACACTCTCCTATTGTAATAAATATATTCTAAATTACCATAAAAACGGTATAAAAACAATAATTTAACTTATTCCTTACAATCATGAGAGAATCTGGTCCCATTGTATTAGCTAATCGCAAGTTGTCGTCCTTTACTCCAAACAGCTTTGATTGATAATGTATCAGATATATTAGTTATTGGATCACCTTCAACCAACACTAAATCAGCTCTTGCTCCTTCTACAATGCGGCCTCTATCCGTCAGACTAAAACGACGTGCGGGAACAGAAGTTGCTGCTCGTAATGCTTCTATAGTGGAAAAACCAGCCTCTACAAGTAATTGGAGTTCGTGATGGACGCTTGCGCCATGTGCAAGCCCTCCAAGTGATGCTACCGGAACAGAAACATCTGTACCAACTAAAACATCAACTCCTGCATTATAAAGATCCATAACATTTTTGAAATTATCCTCCATAGATCCTTGTGGATAAGTATTGAAACTCGAATTCAATGTCTTGATCCATTCCTCACTAAGTTTTGAACTAACACGTGGATCGTTCACAAACTTAGAAGGAATTCTTCCCATAATAGAAGAATTTAGTGAAAGACAAGGGGTCACAAAAGCACCACTTTCGGCAATTGTTTTAATCAATTCATGAGTCCATGTCGGACGATCAACAAATACATGGGCTAGTCCGTTTACTCCAACTTCAATTGCTGTTTTTGAGGTCTCAGCTGTCAGCACATGAGCAAGTACAATTTTTCCTAATTTATGAGCTTCATCTACTGCTGCTTTATAGATATCATCACTAAATACAGGTAGCCCGGGACAATTCATTACCGTTCCCTCTTCGATTAAAATTTTAATATAATCTGCTCCCTGGGAGACTTGTTTATCTACATGATTAATGGCATCCTGAACTGAATTTATACAAAATTCCTCTTGTTTGCGTTGCTCTTCAAAGGTTGCCATGAAAGCCTCCTTTTCTTGTTCCGTCATGCTTTCCATTTCTTTCAACACGAAATCAGGTATACCATCTCCAATTAGTTCATCAGGATGTCCTCCTTTAGGAGTTACACCCATGCCAGCCGATCTAACATCGGCAATATCATAAATACCGTCTAATTCTCGCTCACGACCATTTTTTGTATAACCTCCCATCATTTCTAATTCGGTAGTAACACCAAATTTCAATGCATGACGAAGTCCGTCTATATCCGTATGCACATGAGAATCAATAAGTCCGGGCATTAATGTCATGCCTTTAGCATCTATTATTGCTGCTTCTACAGGTATTTTTCCGCCTAGAGCGATAATTCTTTCTCCTTTGATGATTACGATCTGCTCATCAATTAAATTCTCTCCGTCAAAAATACGAGCATTTGTAATAGCAGTTATTGTTTCATTTTTCATAATATTGTCTCCTTAAAAAATAAATTCTTATCTCACTGAAAATTAGTTTTAAGTTGTTATCTTTTATATTCATATAGTATTTCACATTGTTGATTTTGTCAACAGTTGATTTTAGATTATGTTGATATTTTCTACAAAGTTCTTGATTAGCACAAATTGATACTATATAATTAAAGTAAAATTGGAATTTGAATTAAGTATTATTAGGGAGATTGAATGATATGGACGAATTACATTATCTTAATTATTGTGGTTCTATATATAGAAAATCACAACTTTTTATTAAAGCTGCATTATCCGATCGTAATATGAACTTTTCTGATGCAATGGTTCTAATACATGTCTGTGCTAATCCTGGAACAATCCAAGATGAAATTAGCATTAACTTGTCAATCGATAAATCGGTCGTAGCTCGTTCTATTAAGATATTGGTGTCTTCAGGTTTAGTTACAAGGCAAGAGGATCCTGCTAATCAACGCGTTAAAAAAGTGTACCCAACTGAATCCGCCGAAGAATTCATATTATTCTGGAATAAAGTTATCACTCAATGGAACAAAACTATTTTGGCAGGCTTGACTCCGGCGGAAAGGATTGCTGCTGTTGAAACAAGTTATAAAATCAAAACAGCCGCAATCTCTGCTAACATTCAAAACGAAATTAAACAAATAGAATCAGTAATAACATGAAATATGGTAAACTTTGAAATTAATCATTTTAAAAAATACCATTTATAAGTGGTTTGCAATCTATTTATTCGAATATAAAAAATGTGAAACAATCAGGTCTCCCTATAACTGATGTCCCAGGTCTTTACCTACCCCAATAACATTTCCCTGAGCATCTGTAACATATTTTCCCTTTGACATATCTAAAATTACAAATTCGTTTTCCCATTTATCTTGTATTACAGCACATTTGCCAATTGGAATATCGAAAGGACCATATATAATCTTTCCGCCAGAATTAATAATTTTTTTAATTGAATCAACTACTGAATCTACCTTAAAATCAACATTCATTTTCTTTCTATCGGTTTGCAGAACTATTTCAGTTATGTCGCTTTCCATCCCTAGGCCCACTGACGTTTCAGCTCGCCATAGTAGTTTTAGTCCCAAACTATTACAGTAGTACTCAATACCATCATCTAAATCAGAAACATAAAATTCGACACAATCAACATTCTTTAATTCCGACATATTATCATACCCCTCAATTCTAAACGATACCAATAATTATTCATTTACAAATAATACTACATATGGCAAGTTTATAAGTCAAGTTTCAACCGGCCGTTCTTCACAAATGGGTTGGATTGGAAAACGTAACACTCGTGACAGTTTAGTCATAATATATAGTATAAAAAAATATTCGGAGTTATTTTATGGCTATGAATGATATGCTATGTTATGAACTTGCTAATATCCTAAAAGATAATGGTAAGATAAAAAATAATGTATGTACAGTATCCAGCGATCGTAAAAATCTTAATGTTAAGCTACTGGGGAACCAACTACATACAGGCAATATGTATTCCTTTGAGCAATCTACAGAACCGGGCAAATCATTAATTACAGGAGATATTGTTCTACTGGAAAATGAAGTTCCCTATATTGTTAGTTCTCTATACAATCAAGGTATTACTGTAAGTGCTATTCATAACCATTGGCTTGGGGATCAACCACATCTCATTTATGTGCATTTTGAGGCACTAATGGAGCCGCGGACATTTGCAAACAAAGTAGCTTATATTTTAAGTTCAATTGAATGAATTTTTACCCAGACTATTCAGTAGTGATTAATACCATCATCTATATTTGAAACGTAAAATTCTACACAATCAAATTCATTAATAACTCCGAAATATTATCATACCGCTTAATTAATAAGCTTTGTTCGTAATCTATTCATTTTGTGCCCGAACGCGGGGATGAAAAAACCGCAGATCATTAAATGAATGTGCGGTAATATACTGGTTTTTGATATATAAACATTGTTCATTAACTCAACATAATATCTTAATTGTAAGTGGCTAATGCCTATTGTCAATAACGTCATTAAAATTAATATACAATAGTTTGCCTCTATTTGGGGAAAGTGTACTCCATTTGTATGAAATACCATATGCTAAATAGCTATCAACAGTAATCTTTTCATAATCATCTTTGTTGCATTCTAATCTTATATTTTTATTTCCATTTCGGGCAAAAATATAGCACTTATTATTTTCTATTTGCTTATATTTTATATCACAATATCCTGTTGTTGTATAAAATGAACCATAAACATATAATCCTGCAAAAGATAATAAGAATAAAATCACAATAATTAGGGTAATTATTTTGTTTCGAGATGATGTATCTCTCAATCAATTATCTCCTTTCTAACCGATCTTACGTCGCCATATATAAATAATCTAAATTCAAATCATTTGTTACAAATAATACTATATCTGGAACATTTCTATGTCAAGTCTCACTCCTTACCACCCTATTCAGTGTTCAAATTAGAACACATTAGACTAATATTGCGTACTAAATCTCAAAGTGATCCAGTTGTTTATTATCTGATAGAGTACTATTCTTGTTAACATAATAAATTTATCTTTCATAATATGTAATATAATTTGTTAAGTCAGGAGTGATTCAATTGATTGTTCAAAATCTCCTCTATTATTCACCTATGCAATTTTCTACATTTTTTAATGTACCATATAGACCCTGGAGTGATTTAGCCTCTTACAAGAATAAAGGCCTTCGTATCCAGGTTAAAAAACCTACTTGGCAGGGCTCCTTATTTTACGAAGGAAATCTGCTAACTTTAACGAATGATTCAATAATCATATGGGCATATGATGCGCGTAAGGGTGGTATGACCAAAGTAAAAATCTTTAAACATGATATTTATTATATTGAATATGCCTATGGAAAAACTAAACTAAATATTAAAGAATTAAGCAGTAACCAAGGAGGAAGTATCTCTCTTATTTGTCGTCCAAATAAAAAATATCCAGGTTGTCCAGGTCACAAAGATTTAAATGGAAACTGTTTATATGGCGGCATTTTGAAAATTTGTTACAAGAACTCAATAACTTTAGATGCCTATGATGGTAATGGTAGATTTATACCTGTATCTGTTCCAATACCAGACATTATTGAAGTTCAATCATACAAATGGGCGGCGCTATAATATATTAATAAAGTCTTACTCACTCTGTAATGTAATAGTGAAGATAGACTACTTTCACTTCACTATTACGTTTTTTACCCTTTAGTGAATTTTTTATGGTCTGTTTTCATTTGCCACCCCTCAAAAACCTATCCACTTCAACCTTTGGTATAAACGTCCGGCCTCCATACTGTACGCACTGTATTACGCCCTCTTTTAACATCTTCCTGCCGTTCTTATCCGATACACCCACGTACTTTGCCACTTCAATCAAGTCAAATGCAGCCCTATCAATTTTATTGCCCATTTTGCTTACCCGCCTTTCCTTTGCGTTCCGTTTAGTTCTGATAGTTAGTGCGCATTATATTCATTTTGTGCCCGAACGCGGATATGAAAAAACCGCAGATCATTAAATGAATGTGCGGTAGCAATTCAATATCAGTTTTCTACTCTATACAATCCAATGTCCCTCTAGTGGAATCTCGTTAGTTTCTTTATACTTTCTATAAATATTTCTTATTGTAAACAAAGCTAATATATCTATCCCATCATTATTATTTTGAGCATGATAGCAGTCTTTTGTTACTTTTACTTCTCCTAACATAAATAAGTCATAAGAAAATTCGTTTTCAAAAACAGATAACAATACCTCTATTCGTCCATCATACGCTAACGACTTGTCTCTATCGTACGGGAAACTAAAATCGTCGCCTGAATAAGCATAAATAGCTTTTCTGTCATCTATTTTTTGCAACTTATAAACGGCTTCCAATCCCCGACTCATAAGCTCCTCCTTCAGAAAAAGACTAAAATATTAAATAATACTCTATCATAAGTCTGTTATTACTTCAATACTACCGCACTATTCAGTTTCCAAAGATCATTATGTTGGTGATAGACTTATTTTGTGCAATAAAACCTGCTAACAAAAGTCAATACTTTTTTGATTCTTTCATTATGATATTTTTGAACATGCTAACAAGACCAGCTAAATTCTCTGGTCTGTCTGCTTTACTGAATATATTTCTACTGATATACTTCTTTTACTCTTGCGTAGTAAATACGCAGAAATTTGTTTAGCCCCGCCATCTTGGCTACTTTCTTTGGCTTTCCTTCATTCTCTTTCTTAATTATAAATTGATATACCGAATCTTCTACATTCTTTGTTGTCTTTAAGCATCTCATTGTTTCATATCCTACTTTGCGTAGCATTGAAGAACCTCTCTTTGATATGTGTCGATTAGTTCCAACAAATTGCCCTGATTGATAAGGTGGGGCATCTATACCCGCATATGCAATCAAAGCTTTCCCACTATGAAAGCGTCGTACATCACCGATCTCTGCTATCAGTTTTGGTGCCAGGACTTCACCTACTCCTCCCATTGCTCTGACAACCGAGTATTCTTTCAGACTTCTTGCTAATTCTTTCATCTGTGTTAAAATCGTTTTAAGAGTATTATCTACTTCACGTAGAACTCGAACAGCTTCCAGTACTAACATTTTGGTCGATGGGGTACTGGATGATAAAGTCGGGATACCCTCCTTAGCCATAGTATAAATCTTTACAGCTTTTACTTTGCTCTGATGGTATCCTTTCTTTTCTGCCCATTTCAGATAGCTATTTACAAACTGATTTTCACTTTTCTTTGTGATATTGTCATAGTGCCAATATTCTTCTACAAAGTCAGCCAATTTATCCTTTCCGGTACCCTCCTGCCAGCCTTTTAATAATGACTTAATTCCTGGCATTGTATAATCCAACATATTTGTGAGCACAAGAACGCTTTCTATCCTCATTCTCATATAGTGCGCATACTGTCTTCCTAATAACTTTAGTTCCTGGTATGTTTCTTCACTAACTTCATAGTTTTCAAGATGGTACCAATTATCAATGCCATAATTCGCTATCAGTTTAGCATCAAGACGATCTGTCTTTGCCTTACGCAATCCTTTGCATCGATACTCCTTCATAAGAAAAGGATTAATTACAGATACATACAAATCATTTTCTTTTAGTTGGCTAAGTACAGGTAAGTGATATGCTCCTGTAGCTTCAATTACCACCCGTACCTCTTCATCAAATCGCTGCAACATTGTTACCAATTCCGATAAATCGCTTTCCCTATGGAGAATCTCAAAAGGCGAACTTAAAATCTCTCCATAAGGTTTTAAGATACATACCGTACTTTTTCCCTTTGAAACATCAATGCCTACACTTATCATATGTAACCTCCAAAATATTTCTGTAATTGTTGTCCATCTACACTTATTACGATTCATTTTAGTTAGTTACACGAAAGCCTATATGGTCTCAACCTGCTTAACCGAATGTTTATAATAAGGGATGGCTAACAGTTTTATTGTCGGGTGTGGTTAACCCAAAAAGCACCTCGCCAGACCAATTACACCCTTATTATAAAAAAATAAGTGCAAATGTTTAAGCCATTATAAATGGTTTAACACTTACACTTTTATGGTACTAAAAAGCACATCCGTTTAACTGAATGTGCGGTAATATGTTATAATTATCATGCATTAGAGCCATATTAAACTTACGTCTATTTAAATAGTTGATCCTTTTAAATTATTAAATTATCTAGCTTATATCATTTAATAAAATGGCAAATATCAAGTATTATATTTCCTTGATAGTCAGGGCTTGTAAATCTTGTAGAACAATATCTCTCAAAGAACCACCATGCGTTATTTTCCATAAACCCAACAAACACCCAATTGACGTTCAGGGAAATCAACATATTCAAATCCATCAGGAGCTAGGGTTGTTTCTGGAGTAAATAAACCTATCCAGTATTCAAACAGTTGCCCGTCCTTCCAACGCATCAACCCAATATAGTTCGTAATTTCATCATAATTTATTAGAATCCATCTTGTTACACTTTTCCCCAACTTCCAATTTCAAGTAGATTGCCTTCAGGGTCCGCAACATAAAAGTTTCTGATACCAAACGGAAAGGTTTTAGGTGCTCCAGAAAATGACTTTATTCCAAGTGCCGTTAAGCGCTCGTATTCTCTGTCAACTTCAGAGAATGTATGCAGCCAAATACCTATTTCCATTGTCAAGTTTATTCCTTTCCGAGAGTAATAGGGCTCCCCCACTGCTTCTGCGAAAGCTCTTCTGTCATACATGAATAGGGACAACGGACCACTTTTTGTTTTAAACTCAGCAAATAACCCACCGTCCCAATCGGTTTCAAATTCCATGATATTTCTATAAAACGAAACCATTTTTTCTATGTCTTCAACAAACAAACATACACCAACATTAACATTCATGCCATTCATTATTTCGCCTCCTATTTGTGATTGCTTTCATTATGTCATATCAAACACGACAACAGTGTATTATGTTCAAAAATAGATAATAGGTATTACACAATCTATTCATTTTGTGCCCGAATGCGGATATGAAAAAACCGTAGTTCAGTTAATTGAATGTGCGGTAATATACTGGTTTTTGATATATAAACATTGTGTAACGATCTTAAACTAATTTGAAATATGAAGAAATGGTTTCTATATTTTTTATTATTTCACAATCATTCCCTATTTCAATTGCATTTAACCCAAGCCTTTTTGCATCATTAATAATATATCTACCCATTGCTAAATCGTAATTTGTATAATTCTCCAACGCCTGTTCTGGGTTTGAGCATTCTTTTATTCTTTCAAACAATTCCTTTCTTTCTATTTGATGCATTTTGTAGAATAATTCATCGGCTACTATCCATATAGCATGGTTAATATCAGAAATTTCCTTATTTATAAGTTCAGGAAGCAAACCTACACCTTCTACAAGAATAGGTTTACCGTCAGAGAGCTTATACAAATCGTCTAAAATCATTTTAAATTCTTCTTTGAATAAACCGATTGTCCATTTCAAATATTCCTCAACTTTCATACTAAGAATATCATTCCAACTAATTTTACTTACTCGGTTTAGATTTGGATGCTCTTGAGCATTTGATTTTTCGATATGCTTTCCCAAATATTCATCACAGTGATATACAATGAATCCATATTTCTCTGAAAGAATATTTGAAATTGTTGTCTTTCCAGCACAAGTTGAACCCCCAAGCCAATAAATTATGGATGTATTATTATCTGCTTTCATATTTCTCCATTCTTCAATCAAAATTGTCGTTGTAATCTATTATTAGTATATAACTTTAGCGATACCGTTCCAAACCCATGTATCTACAAATTTATTAAATCTCTTTATCTCTTTTCTTAGTAGCTCGATATAGTTTTGTAGTACTCCATTCCTTTTCTAACACAATATCATAAAATCCTACCTTCTTTAATACCTCCATTTCATGCTCAATGCAAAAAGGAACATCTATATGTAAACTTGCAAATGGAAGCTCTCTTTCAGAATATACTTGTTCAGCATCTTTTAATCGTATTTGTTCATCTACATAACTTTTTTCCATTATGTCCCCATTTATAAATGTTCCACCTTCAGTAAGGCAGCCATATATTTTACAATAGATTCTACTTTTCTGTTCCTCATTAAAATGGTGCATTACATAACAGCTTAAAACTAAATCATATGTTTCAATGCCATAATCCAGTTCAAGTAACGAACCACATACTGTTGTTAAAATCAAGTCCTTATGTAACTTCTTTTTTCTTAACTCATCTAGCATTTTTTCGGCAATATCAATGGCTGTTACTTTCGCACTACTTTTTATTCGTTCAATTTCTAATCCTGTTCCACATCCTAATACTAAAATATTACTTTTCCTAGCACACTTTTGTATCTGATGTTCAAACTCATCATAAAACTCTGTCAGACCTATATTCCGAACAAATATATCATCATGATTTGAAGCTTCTTCATTAAAAAATTCTTCGTTTTTTTCATTTTAAGCCCCCTTTTTAATTATAAGTAGCAGAACTTATGCAATTTCCAATTCAAGTAAATTTATTACAAATAATACTATAACTGGAATATTCCTACGGTAGCATTTTATATTTATCATGCATATCATTTAATAAAATGGCAAATATCAAGTATTATATTCCCTTGATAGTCAGGGTTTGTAAATCTTGGAGAACAATATCTCTCAAAGAACCACCATGCGTTATTCGCATCTGGTATAATGTTAAATCCCTCATCCATTAATTTCCGGGAACATTTATTTCTTACCTATGAACCTCATTGCTGGAACAGTCTGTTTATATGCTTTTATAACCTCAGCCATTATTCTCACTCCCCATCTTGTTACACTATAACTATATATGGATTTAATTAACTTTGAAATTATCTATAATAGAGCACTTCAATAGTTAGAGCAAATACATTTTCATTTCTGTAAAATGAGAAGGTTCAAATTCTTGAAAACCTAACTTTTTATATAATGGTTTTCCTAATTCTGATGCCGATAGTTCAATATAAGATAAATCTTGATTTTTTGCCTCTTGAATCAGTAAATTCATTGTCTTTGTGGCATATCCCATTTTACGGTATTTAGGATAAGTGTGAACATTGAGAATCATTCCAGTTTTGCCTGTTGTCCAGGATAAATTTGCAGGCTTTTCAAAAATTACTAAGAATGCTGTAGATACAATATTTCCACTATCATCTTCAATAAAAGCAGCAAAAAAATCAAGATTCAAGTGTTTTGAGTAATACTCTTTTAATTGAGAACCAATCAAATTTCTCTTATCATCATCTATTTCCAATTTTTCAGCAGCGAAATAATCAAACCTAACCTTTATAAGCGTATCAACATCATTACGATTTGCCATTCTTGCATTCATCGCTAGTCCTCCTACTTTTATGAATAATTAAATTGGAGCAATCACATTCGGATATGAAAAAACCGCAGATTATTGAATGAATGTAATAGGATGATTCTTTGGGAAACCATATTTTGCATACGCTTTTCATATAAAGGATTTGCCATCATTCCTACAACTTTATCTATAGGAAACCATTCAACCTTTAAACTTTCATTGCTCGGTGTCGGCTTCCCTGAAATATATTTACAACAAAAATCAATTGCAACACTATCTAATTGAACATTTTTACATACCCCTATGAAACCAGTTATTTCAATATTTACTCCAGTTTCCTCAAAAATTTCTCTTTTTAGTGCTTCTTGCAACGTTTCACCTGGCTCTACCATGCCTCCAGGAAATTCCCACCCACGTTGAGGATGCTTAATTAATAATACTTCGTTCTTTTAAACAATGCTGATTAAAAGCGGTTTATTACAGATAATGCTACATCTGGAATACTTTTGTGTCAAGTTTCAAAATATGAAAAATAATATACTATAATTCTTTTTTTCTCATTACAAACTATTGAATTATTGGTAAACACTGTGTAATAATTAAAGGAGTAAAGTTTAGCAAAAGGAGTTCGCTATGAATTTTATAATAATATTTGGATCAATTATACTTTTAGGAAGTATAATTTCTCTTCTACTGATATTTAGATGGAACTCTTTATTAACAAAAAACTATATTTTACGCTGTACAAATTGTAAAAGCATTTGTGATTCTGAATATATAAAAACTGCTGGTAATATTAAAACTGCCATTCTTTATGAACTAAGACTTAAATGTCCAACTTGTTCAGAAGAAACTATTTTCGAAGCAGTAAAAATCAACAAAGTCCACCAAATGAGTAAATAGCTTTTTAATAAACTTGCCAGCGCCGAAAGACGCCGGCTTCCACTCTTTTCATCTCTTTCTTCTTATTTTTATAACTAATTTATTTTGTAAAATTAATCGTAAAATATCAAAGGCATTTCTATCAGCTTTTCTATTTTCCCTTATGGGTTCAGGGTTTGAAATAGCAATATCAGCCATTTTCAATATACTTTCAAATGAACCGGCTTTGGCTATAAATCTTGATGAATGGCAAAATACCGCATCTTTTATACCTATAATACGGCTCAGTTCCTCTTCCCTTTTCCCAGCCCATTCCTCAGGAAGGCTCTTTCTGTCTCTTCGCACCTCACCGTACTCTCGAACTGTTTGTATATAGAAGCCTTCTTCCTTGGGATAAATTACAAACAAAACTTCTTTATTTATATCAATCTCTTTTAGTGTACGTTCCCATGGAAAAGAATTATCTAATATTAGCAGTTCCGGCCGTTTACGATTATTGTATGCTTCTATTACAAAAGTTCTCGCTTTAAGTGTTGAAACCTTTTGATCTATTAAATTCTCCAGTATATCTTCCGCAAAACCTACTGCATCGCTAAAGGCAGCATCTACTGACTCCGGCGAATCCCATGTAGGGTTATAGCCACCAATTATGGAGGATATGCACATAGTAGGAATGATGTTCTCAGTTGTTCTGATACCATTATCAGCTGCATCAATTCCCTCTATCAGTACCGCATCTACATACTTGTAAATAATTTCAACTTCATTTTCTGATACTTCTGGATGATTTGATAATATTGCTTCCCTTCCGAACTTCCTCCAGATCAGTCCACAAGCAGCATATGGAGTACCATTGTCACGGTACTCTTTTTCCAATTGATGATGGTCAAACTCGCCATTACCTATATCATATATTAAATCCTGTTTTTCGAGTATCTCGGGGTCTCTGGTTCTTGTCAGCTCAATTTCAAATACCTGTGTTAGTATGGCCGTTGCCATTACTTCATCAGCATGAAATTTGCCGCTATGAGTTCCTACTTTCTTAAATTCTTTATTTGTATCCACACTAATCCTTCCTTCAGGAGATTTATTAATGCAATTATTTTTACATTATTGTGTTCTAACAAGGTGGTTTTGATTCATAAAGAATTAATGTATAATGATTGCTGTTCTGCCCTCTTTAACTATAAAAGAGCGACCGAAGCCGCTCCCTAACAGTAAGATTAAATTGATTCTATTTCTCTTTTTATTTAAGGAATTAATAATCCATTTTCTTAAGTTTTTTATCAAAAAAATTCTCTCTAAAGTTTCGGCTCTTCTATAGCGTCTTGTTAGATTTTCGTGTTGAAACGTTCCTCAATAAATCGGACCTAATATCATTTTTTTAAACAAAGCGAAGTCAATGGCATCCACACTGTTATCATTATTGAAATCCATCATCTTCAATGCCTCTGGGGTCACAGTTACCTTTCCCAGAAGGTACAGCTTAAACATTGCAACATCCAGAGCATCTATTACCTTATCCCCATTAACATCTCCCAAAATACCTGAGCCGTTAGTATCTGTGCCCATTCCGCTCATTATTGCATCAATAATTCCCTGTTGAGTTACCGTAAGGGTTTTCCTGTCAAGTAAACCAAATCCATAGGCTTGATTGTAGTTATTATCCCATACTACAGGTACTCCACCATATTTCTTACAATATGAACATATTGTTTTTGCAAAAATCTGACGATATTTATTATTAGTAGAATCCGCACTTGTTTTATCTACTGCTCCCCATTCTCCCACAACAAATGGGTATCCTTGTGTTACGAATTTATCATACACTGCCTTAATCTGGGGATCCATATAGTCTTCCTGACCCCATGTTGATTTTCTGTAACTGTCTGTAGCTGTTGCTCCCCACTGTGTTATTGCTCCTGAATTTTCTCCACAGAAATCCCAAGGTGAATAATAGTGAACAGATATCATTATCCTCTTTTCAGAAGACGGAATTGTAGAGGATCTGTAAGTGTCTGTCGGCATAACAAATCCAAAGTTGCCTGTTGTATAATCTATATTGGTATTCCAGCCCGGAACCAGCAACCATCTTGCACTATTGTTTCCTCCGGTTTGTCGTACCGTGTCTACAAATACCTGATTATATGCATTGAGGTTTGCATAATATGTAGGGTTTGGATTGCTATAATTACCGTCAAATTCTTCGTTCATAGACTCAAAAATTAAATGCTCATCGTAATTCACAAATGTAGTTGCAATCTGCTGCCACACTTTTTGATATTTAGCTTTAATAGTTGCCTGATCACTGGAATTTACAAGCAGCCATGAACCGGTAACTGTGTTATAGCCGTCTCCATGCATGTTTATAACTACATACATACCCTCATTAAAAGCGTAATCCACAACTTCTTTAATTCTTGCCAGCCACGCAGCGTCAACTGTATAATTCGGTGCAGCCCCTATTTTTTTCAAATACGATATTGGAATTCGAATTGTTTTGAAGCCCAATGACTTTATTTTCGTAATAAGAGCCTGTGTGACTTTAGGATTACCCCACGCTTCTTCCCCAGGCATACCGTCAATAGAGGCCTCCAACTGATTTCCCAAGTTCCATCCTGCGCCCATTTCAGAAACAATTTGAGATTGGTTCAATTGATTAAAATCATTTGTCACAGACTCAGCTGATGCTCCTGCACCCATCCAGGAAAATACAGTTGTAAAGGTAACAACCGCAGCCAGAAATAATAATTTTAACGATTTGGATTTAAACATAATAATACCTCCTTTTTTTTATTAATATATTTATACTCTTAAATTATTTGTAAAGAAATATTATTTTTGGTACTAAATTATCATAAATTTTTATACAAAAGAAGGGGTTGGCAGCCTTTTCACCCCCAATCCCTTCTCTTTGATATACTCTTATGTATTTTATTCTAACTTATGGCGAAACAGGAAGTGAATTTATTGTCCCTAACAAGTACATTTTCAGATACAAAAAATCCATACTGTCAATAGCATCATCAGAATTTAAATCCCCGGCCTTCTGCCAATATGCAGATGGCATTGAATTTGTTATCTGCAGAAGATAACTTCGCATTGTACTATAATCCAGAACATCCACAATACCGTCTCCATTTACATCACCATAAAGAAAAGCAGGTGCCGTATTCGGTTTAACAATAACCGTATAATTCACAAACGTAGCAGATCCCCCATTAGTTCCAAGCCTCACAACAGAACCAGAAGGAAAATCCTTTTTGTACAGGTTGAAGATAATTGTGTTATCATCGTTTAAGGATTCACCTGTTTTTGTCCAGTCGTTTAGCCATGAAGGGATACTGGTCATTCTGGAATCCAAACCAACATAAACCGATATATCCTTTTTTGCCGTAAAATACGCTTCCTCAGATAAATAGCTTTTAGAGTCACATGCAGTCCTTATCCATTCCGAACCTGCAACACTCTGAGGAATTTTTGTATATTTATATGTTCTGTCTCCATAAACTGTATCACCAACCTGCAAATTTGATTGAATGTACCAGTCAGCTGCATTGTTGGAATCATTTACTCTTAGTGATTTTATTAATTCTCCGTCCCCTGTAGAAATGTTGGGAGCCGGTGGCGTTGTCATGCCTTCGCCCAGATAAAAATCAGGGTAAACAGAAGACAGATATCCCTTAACATCTACAGAATTCCTGTATGCCGGGTTATGCATCAGGGTATATATCCTGTAGTTCGTGGGAATAGTTGTAGTGTAAATACGAAGCTCCGAATTATCAGTGGTTTCAAGAATAACTTCTTCACGCCAGTCGCCCATAATGTCACCATAAAAAGGCGGTCTTCCTGCATATGTAGATTTGACTCCCTCCTGATAAATAGAGTATAAACGGTTACTGGTTTTTGTAGTGTAATTCCATTTATTGATTGCCGCATTGAAACCATTTGAGTCAGTACCTATAAAAAATTCTCTGAGTAAATCCCCATCCCACCATATACTTAAGTATGGAAAAGATTTTTCAGAACCGATAACCTCTCCCTTGCAGTTGTATAAATTCTCAAGTGTAGACCAACTTTCCATCCCTTTGTAATTAGGATCAATATCAGCGCAATCCCCTCTTCCTACATCACCGACTGCACTCATATACATTTTTTTAATCATTGTACCATTACCTGCATCATATAAAGCTGCACCCAGAAGACTCGGGTTGTTCTGCTGTATTGCGTAACATTCAAGACCATTCCGGTCAGGATCAATATCCCCTATTACAAACCGATCACCATGGGTCAATTCTGTGGCATAGAGCAAAGTTCCATTATCATCCAGCATTGAGCCGCCCCAGGATATTTCATCTTTTCCGTCCTTATCTACATCTACCGCACGGATTGCATGAAAATCAGGGAAATTCTTGCCGGAAGGCAATACCTGATTCCTGGCATCCCATTTCCAACGCTGACTAAGCTTTCCGTCCTTGAAATCCCATGCTTCGACTTTCATAACATTTCCGGGGCCTCTTGACATTACTACACTGGGGTGAATACCGTCCAGATATGCAACTGTCATAAACATAAAACTTGCACGGTTTCCATAGTCATCTCCCCAGTCCGTAACTTTTCCTCTTGCAATAAAATCTGCTCTGCTCAACTCTTTACCAGTCATTCCATCTACTACAGAAATAAACTCAGGGCCTGATAGAACCTGGTAGCTTGTTAAAGACGTATTACAATAGTTAGTTATTCCGTCATTATTTGTGTCCCCGATTAAAGTACCGTCACCAAACCTGGTGCTTTCACCGGTTTTTATAAGAACTTCTGCCTTTCCGTCACCATTTAAATCCGATACAACCAAAGGTGAAGTCATCGCTGTGTTATAAGTTTCAATATTTGGCCCCAGATCAATACGCCATAGAAATGTCCCGTCTGATTTATAGGCCTCTACCTGCACGGGAGACCTGTCATCATTCATACGCTTTACTATATAATCATATTTTCCGTCCCCATCAAGGTCTCCCACATTTATATGCATTGTATAATATCCGGTGGGAAGGGTTTTTAATTTTAGAGGAATATACTGTCTGACAGGAGTACTTGCAGCCAAAGTGTACTGTTCACTTTCGCTACTCTCAATTCCGTCTAAAACAGTTTTTACTATGTACGTGTTATCCTTTGTTGTGTCAACCCCGTTGTCAACATAATTTGTACTGGATGTAATGGGTGAGCTATTGAGTTTAACTTCAGTGCCTCCGGCGGTTTTTCGGTAAAGATTGAATGCAATATTACCGGGTTCTGTTCCAAGAAGACGCCAACCCACATAAATCTTCCCATTTCCCTGGTTAATAGCTATAATTCCACGATCCAGCCGTTCAAGATGCCTGCAGGGAATAGATGTTGAAGAAGCTGCTTTTGCAGATTGCGTCCCTATGCCGGTAGCAAAACTGGTACTGATAAGCAAAGCAGCCAGAGTAATGCAAACCTTTTTAAAGTACTTCATTATTATCGCCTCCATATATTTGGTTATCCGATAATTTCTATAAAATTTAAATTTATATTGTTGAAAATTTAGAAATGACAATTGCAAAAGATGTTAATCTAATTTCAGAATGTAAAAAAATAATATTTATGGTTTGAATTTATCAAATTATACTAAAAATGTCAAGAAGCTTCTACAAACGTGAAGAAGCTCCTTCTTAATATAGTATTTAGCTAATTAACAACCAATTTCAATATAATTACCTTCAGGGTCAGCTATCCAAAAATTTCTTTGTCCCCATGGTTGGGTAACCGGCTCACCTGTCAATGATTTAACACCAAGTGCCGTTAGTCGTGTATATTCTCTATCCACATCATCTTTAGTAGGAACGCCTATGCCAATTTCCATTGTCTGATTAAATCCTTTTGGTGGGTAATAAGGTTGATTCATAGAAGCGGCAAATTGTTTTCTATCAAACATAAACAACCCGCCATCTTTTACTTTGAAGCTTGCAAATGGTCCTCCATCCCAATCTGTTTCAAAGCCCAGTATATCTCTATAAAACGACACCATCTTTACGATATCTTCAACGAATAACCCGGTATGTACACTTCCGGACAAAACACCCATATAAATACCCTCTTATTTAAAATTTAATTATCTATTTTACAAATTGCTTAATATTTATAAGTATAGTATAATTCCTTATTATTACAAATAGGAGCAATATATGTTTAAATGTCCACATTGTAATCAAAGAACTATTTCATTACGAACAAAGCTATCTCTCAAACCGAAAAAACTTTTTGTCCCAAGAAAGACTGCAATTTGTACATCGTGTAAAAAAACTGTTTCAGTCCCTTATTGGTCTATTATTATTGAAATGTGTTGCTTTGTAGCCTTTATTATAACAGCATCAAATTATATAGATTATAGAAATAAAACTGATGTTACCTTAGCTATTACTTTTGGTTTTACTATATATATGGCTTTATACTTGCTGATAGTTCCATTAATTAAGTGGAAAGAATAACGCTAAGAATTATTTTATACCAATACGCATTCTATAGCAAAAGTCAATATTGAACTCTTCCCCACCAAATATTTCAAAGACTTTTTCTTTATAACTCATTTATTTTCTTCTTTCACGGTAGTATTTTATGGTCTGTAAATTCCTGCACACCTTGTTTTGTCTCCCCAATCAAATTCTTTTTCTTCATCAGCTTGCTTTATAATTTGCAACATATAGAGTCCAAGGTTATCAGAATTTTTGCTATCAATTATTTGATCAATAAAAAAAACTGTGTATGCTTCTTCATCCGTCTTTACTTTGTAGTAGCATTGTAATTCACTCCCCGTTTGCCCATCTTCTTTGAAATCGGAAGTTACTACAGTACCATCCTCTGATTTTAATTTACCTTTATAAAACTTCATTATGTATTCAATTCCATCATCAATGTCTTTTGCCTCTTTCAGTGCACTGGGAGAGAACATTTTTTTCAGTCCCTCCTTATCTCTCTTTTCTATTGCTTCAATTATATTTTTAAAACGTGCATCGGCGGTTTTTTCATCATTTCTAGTAAGCCTCGAGCTGAAGGAACCGCACGATGACAGTCCTAAAGAAAGTCCGACTATGGTAGTCAATAATAGTAGTTTTTTAAGCTTCATACCCATTCTCCCCCTGTTATTATTAAATAATTATACTAACCACTTATAAAATTATTTGCCTTCCCACTTATATGTAGCAATATGTTTGCTAGTATCAAAACTCCATATTTTACGATTAAATTTATATTGATTATAAAAAGAATCCCACATATCCAAATGTTGTGAAAAGTCTATAGTCCCTACCGAAATAAGATCTGCAGCTTTTACATTTTGATATTTTGGATTGAACCCTGTGCACCACCAATTTTTCTTTTGTGGATCCCACTGGAAAATAGTGTTTCCCTCTTTATCCCTTAAAGATAGTGTCATTGGCATTGCATCATCCACATCCGAGGACCAATGAGGTTCCCCGCCGGTGTATATTCCTGTTTCAGCTCCTGCCCCAAGATTCAGATAGTCACCTTTCCATAACCAAACAATATATTCTTTTTCATTTCCTTTTTCTCCAACTTTAAACGGAAACTTCTTTCTACCCATGTCAGTGGCTACATCAAAAACAATATCGTAAAGGTCATTGTAACCTCCGTATTGCTGCAGTGCATCCTGCTGAGCATGATAAACTCCATTTTTGTCTCTGTCAAAGCCACCTACGTCAAATAACTCCTGCCATTCTCCGCTTTGAGTCTTCTTTACAAAACTCTTATATAGAGAAGTATCTTTAGCAGCATCCATTATTTTATCGTTCCATTTCATATTATCATTTTTACTAAAATTTTCATATAGGCTTCGGCCAAATTGTATTCCAGATTTCCCAGTTTCTAACACGCCTTTTACAAAAGCCAAGGGATTCTTTTTAGCTGTTTGATAAACTTCTTTTTTAGCAAAATCTACTAATTTACCAAATCTCTTTTTAAGGTTTGAGAATGCTCCCGTTGCTTGTTTTGCAACACTCTTTGCTTTCTTTATAACTTTAGTTCCTGCCTTAGCGCCTAATTTAACCCCTTGCTTAACAACATTTAGTGCTGTTTTTAAACCCTTTGCCCCTAGCTTTGCACCTTTTTTTACTAAACTGCCTACAGATTTTATTCCCTTTATTCCTTGTTTCGCTGCATGTTTTACTATATTTCCAACTGCTTTAATTCCGTTTGCCCCTGTGTTCGCTGCATGTTTTACCATATTTCCAACTGCTTTAATTCCGTTTGCCCCTGTTTTCGCTGCATGTTTTACCATATTTCCTACTGCTTTAATTCCGTTCGCCCCTGCTTTCGCTGCATGTTTTACCATATTTCCTACTGCTTTAATTCCGTTTGCTCCTGTTTTTGCTGCATGTTTTACTATATTTCCAACTGCTTTTATCCCATTTGCTCCTGTTTTTGCTGCATGTTTTACTATATTTCCAACTGCTTTTATTCCGCTTGCTCCCGCTTTGGCTGCATGGTTAACTGCTTTTCCTACTGTTTTTATGCCGGATGATCCCGCTTTAGCTACTTTTTTTACTATATTCCCAGCCAGTTTTCCGAGATTGAATCCAAACCCCTGAATGACTTTAGCGTTATGTCCCGATTGTGGTTTTGGAGATTTAGGGTACTGAAATATATTACTTTTTGAACCCTCTTTTTTAGCCTTGCTTCCCATAATATCAGCTTCTTTTTCAAGCTCATTATCATGACTTACAAGTAAATCCGATTTCATTTGTATAGTAGGTTGCACTTTCCCTTGCACTTGCTGCACAGCATGCCAGCCTTCATGAGGAAGATGTTTTTCCTGTCCCGGAGCAATATGTATATCACTCCCTTTTGTATATGCCAAAGCTCCAATTTGCTGTGGTTTATCAGAGTTCTTATGAACTTTTAGTTCTGAAAGGTCAACTCCGGATAACTTTTCAAGCCCTGCCCGCAAGTTATTAGGCATACCCGTATTTGAAGATGGCTGCTTATTGTTATTTGAATTTTTAATAATTTCAGAACTTAATCTACTTCCTTCCAACTTTCCTTGCTTTTTACGGAGTATTGCCTCCTCTCTCATGGCTATTGCCTGACGGTATCCAATTATTGATTGCAAAAAAATAAATTCTTCTCTGGATATAGCATTGGGATTACTGTTCATTATCTGAACTAATTTCTTGTAATCCGTTGTTCTTACATTTTTTTTATTTGTAGTCGGCATACTATTCTTTTTACTGCCATTCAGAGGATTTCTGTGGGACGATTGGTCAGGTTTTTTTAATAGCATCTTAGTCTGCATTAGATCACTCCCAAAAAGTTTACTCAAATATAAGTAAATTTTTGGGGTCTTCTAACACCCAGATTATAAAAAAATATATAACGTTGATAAATGCCAATGAGTTCATTTATTTTTTGTCTTGACAGCGGTACTACTACGTGTTACTATGTACCAGTAGTAAGTAATACCGAATACTAGTCATACAGAATAGTGTGAGGAGGTGATTGTACTGGATAATCTAACGGAAATGCTCAAAGGGGTACTTGAGGGCTGTGTCCTTGAAATTATAAGTCGCGGCGAAACCTACGGCTACGAAATAACCCGGCGGTTAAATACTCTCGGATTTTCAGATGTTGTGGAAGGAACTGTCTACACCATTTTAGTCCGGCTAGAGAAGAATAAACTAGTGAACATAGAAAAAAAGCCCTCCGATATGGGGCCACCGCGAAAGTTCTACTCGTTAAACGACTCAGGACTAGAAGAACTAAACCGCTTTTGGGAAAAATGGGAATTTGTTTCGTCTAAAATTAATGAATTAAAGGAGAAAATATAATGAATTTGTGGGAAATGATTACAGGAAGTGACATGACTAAAGCATTGAAAATCTTTGAATCACGTGCCAAAAAACTCCCTGCTGATTACCAAGAGGCATGGGAAAAAATTAAGTTAAACCTCTGGCCCCACTCTGACCTCACCGGTCGCAATCTCATGCCAATTCTTGACGGTGTACTTGACCTACTGGAAGAAACCGCAGCAGACGGTCAGAGTATCGATGAGGTTCTGGGTGAAGATATCAAAGGCTTCTGCTCAGCACTGGCCGGTGAAGAAGGAGCAAAGTCTTTTCGTGACAAATGGCGTCAGCAACTCAACAACAATATCGCTAAAAAATTAGGTAAATAGGAGGATAAAATGAGAATACAAGATATCATCGAAGGTAAAAAAGAGTGGCGAGCACATGTAGCCCGTGTCAAAGCACTCCCGTCAGACTATCAGATTGTGTATAGGGAGATTCAAAAATATCTCTTTAAGGTAGGCCCTGTTGAACTAACTGAAGGAACAGGTTTACTATCGGGGATTGTTGATCTTTTTGAAGAAGGCGCGGCTGTGGGGAAAGATGTGCTGGAAGTAACGGGCAGCAACGTAGCTGCTTTCTGCGACGATCTAATAAAAGATTCAAAAACTTATGCGGACATTTATCAGGAATCTGTTGACCGGGAAGTTTACAAGGCCATAAAAAAGGATACGGATAAATCAAAGTAAAAGGGGGATATCTGAATGGAAAAAGCAATTCAAGTAAAAGGACTGCAAAAATCCTACAAAAAACTTCAAGTTCTAAAGAGTGTGGATTTTCAAGTGGAAAAGGGCAGTATTTTCGCCCTGTTGGGCTCCAATGGTGCTGGCAAAACAACAATTGTCAAAATCCTCTCTACACTACTGAAACATGATGGCGGGACAGCCACCGTCAACGGCTTTGACGTTGCATTAAAGCCCGACAATGTACGTCAGTCCATCAGCCTAACCGGGCAATTTGCCGCCGTTGATGAGATATTGACCGGACGGGAAAACCTTGTTATGATTGCCAAGCTACGGCACCTGACAGATCCACACCTTGTTGCAGACGGTTTGCTTAACCGTTTTGGAATGACAGAAGCTGCCGACCGCAGGGTGTCTACTTATTCGGGAGGAATGCGTAGGAAGTTGGATATAGCTATGAGCCTTATAGGAAATCCGCAGGTTATATTTCTCGACGAGCCGACAACCGGGCTTGACCCCGAGGCACGCATTGAGGTTTGGAAGGTTGTCAAAGAACTTTCTAATGGTGGCACTACCGTATTCTTAACTACACAGTACTTAGATGAAGCTGAACACCTCGCCGACACAATTGCCATTCTTCATGAAGGAAAAATTATAGCCAACGGAACACTTGAAGATCTAAAAAAACTATTCCCTCCTACAAAGGTGGAGTATGTGGAAAAACAGCTGACTTTGGAAGAGATATTTCTGGCAATTATCGGCAAAAAGGAGGAAATTTAAATGGGTACAATTAAAAAACATTATTTTAGTGATATTGGCGTAATGCTCGGACGTTCCATGCGCCATATTTTCCGTAGCATGGATACAATTATTACAGTCACTATCACTCCAATTGCAATGATGCTGCTGTTCGTTTATGTGTTGGGCGGAGCGATTCAAGCCAAAACAAATAATTATGTAAATTACCTGCTGCCCGGCATCCTGCTGATTGCCATTGCAAGTGGTATATCCTACACAGCTTATCGCCTGTTCATGGATATGAAAAGCGGCATCTTTGAAAGATTCCACTCTATGCCAATCGCGGGTTCATCCGTGCTGTGGGGACATGTACTGACATCACTTGTATCAAATGCGATTTCAGTTGTTGTAATCATTTTAGTAGCACTCATTATGGGGTTCCGTTCGTCTGCAGGAATATTGTCCTGGCTTGCCGTGGCAGGTATTCTGGCCATATTTACTCTAGCCCTAACATGGATTGCGGCGATTGCCGGACTATCGGCAAAATCCGTAGACGGTGCAGGTGCCTTTTCCTACCCTCTTATCTTCCTTCCATTTATAAGCTCGGCCTTTGTACCAACCGATTCTATGCCGGGGCCTGTTCGTGTTTTTGCCGAAAACCAGCCGGTCACTTCCATCGTGGATGCAATACGTTCTCTGCTCACTCAACAGCCTGTCGGTAATGACATTTTGATTGCACTTGCGTGGTGTCTTGGTATTCTTATTGTTGCATATATATTTGCAATGAGAGTTTATAAACAAAAAGCAGCTTAATGTCCTTCTTATTGTTTTGTGCCAACTCTTGACGTTCAAATGTTTAGTATGATAATCTTGTAATTAATTGTAAATTATGGGTTTCATTATATTTTGGACAATATCTATTATTAATATCACATCTTAAAACTCTATTGAGCAGATGAAGAATCAGGTATTACAGACTATGTACCTGAAAAGGAGAGTTGATCAATGAATTCAGTTTATTTTATTCCTACCAACAGGAGTATTGAAAAATCTCTAAGGAGTTATATAAAAGAAGTAGCATTTGCTCAAAAGACCTATAGCCTTGAAATTCCCATTGTTATTGCAGAAACAACAGATGAGGCATTTGTAAAACATAACCATAATGTTATATCAGAATTAAAATATACGTATCCTGAAGTCAAAATAATTCATATGACCGTGGAGCACCAAAACAAATATTTTCAAACTCTTTTTGAAAATAAATCTAGCCAGCTAAAAAATTTATTTGTATCAAGGGAAAAAAATTATGGGACTGCAATGAATAAACTTTTTCTTTTTGCCAGTTCGTTTAATGCAGACATGTTTCACAGGAGAGATTCTGATACATGCTTGATTTCGGACGAAATCAAGTGCGCCAAAACCATGTATCCTATTGAGTTTGAGTTAAAATACCTGAACAAACCTGTTTCTTACGTTAAGGAGCAATTGGGTCTGACAAAACCTGATCCAAGGATTGATGATAAAGAGATATGGGTTATAGGAGGAAATTATTTCGGCGAATGGAACCTCGATTTAAAAGATTTTGCAAAAAAATCCTATGAGCATATATATAGGCTTTATGAATTATTGGGATTTTCAAAGGATGCTGTTAAGGATATATGTACAAAAGCTTATCAATTTGACAAGCCGTTAAAACAAGACGATGAAATAAATCTTGTTACCTCTGTCAACAGTGAGTATTACCCTGATTGTGGTAATATAGCTGTTTACAAGCTTCATGAATACATACCCGCTCTTCCGGGGAAAAATACGCTTTCTGCCGATTATTTTCCGTTTGATACGGCTGCTTCCATAGGTATTCCTTTTCTTCATCATTCCAGAGAGGTTTTCCATGAATATCACTCCGAAAGGTTTAACTTACAAAGTAAAATAAATTACTGGAAAGGTATGCTGAAGTTCGCCGACTACTTTAATCTTTATTTAGATATACCCAAGAATTCAGATGATACCACAAACATAATAACTGACTCATACATTCAAGAATTAGGGACTTATATATCTTCTCAGAGTTTAGCTTCAAAAAAAGAAAGAAAAGAACGGCTAAGACAAATCATAAACGAAATTTTAATAGGCTTTAACGATGACTATACCATGATAGGTCAACACTTATTAGATAATCTGGAATGCTGCATTGAAGAAAACAATAAAGAATTCCGTCTGCATGGTGAATTGATATGTGAATGGCGTTCACTGATTGGGAGAGCTAAATCTATTTACATACCTGACCTGATAGACCAAAATGCACCGATAGCTTCCGGGATATAATAGTACCAAAAATGCATACTCATTGCTGAATATGCATTTTTATCAGTTTTTGCACTAATTATTTATCATTAATGGGAATATAATAATCAAGGATTATATCCCCATTTTCATCGGGTGTAGTAAATCGTGGACAATTATATAACTCCATGGACCATTTCATTTTGTCACAGTTATAACCATTTTCCTTGATGGCTTGCTCAGTAAGAGAATGAGCAGAAGAGCAAACATCAGCTGTGTCTTTACCTTTAATCCAACCAATTGCAACATCTGTTTCTTCTATATCTTTATAGTAGTAGCCTTCAGGAACTGCTACTCCATCTTTCATTAACATACCAACGATATACGAAAAGTCTCCATCCCCTTTGTCCCAGTCAATCATTACACCTACATATGCACTGTCAAAGATAAAATCGGTTTGTTCTTCAAGCAATGAAAAAATTCCGTCAGAGAAACTTTTATCCCAAAAAGCGGGAATCCGATTATCACCTTTCATATGTGCTTCCATATTATACCGGAGTTCTTTCCCCACTAGTTTTATACCCGGTAATCTTTTAACTTCAAATTTAATAAGTTCGCTCATTTTCTATCCTCCCGAATGAAATAATCACCTCAACTGTATCCAATTCTTTTATTTTATACCAAATTTTTTTATAAAGGAATAAAAATCAACATGGAGTGTTCTTTTTGACTTGCCTCTTTGTGCCTATTTTTCCTGTTTTCACCAAAGGGACAAGTAATGTTCCATGAACAATACAGGTTGAGTATGCTTAGTTTGTAGATCTATAATCTTTTTATAAATTGATTATTTCTGCCATTTTTACATAAACTAATGTAAAATAATGATGGCCTAATCGAAGAAGGAGACGTATTAATATGCGTAGCAGACTACTTTTATTCATTCTAGCTTTAGTGCTTACGGGAACAGCTTTACTCAGCTCAGGCTGTTCTATGATGCATGATGATGGTGATAAGGCTCTCAGAATGGATATTGCAGATGAATCTAAATACAGTAAACCCGAAGGCATTTCCCTGGAGAAAAAAAATATAACTGTCAATTTTGAGGGAAACAGGCTTGATTTATCTTTGCCCATATACGAAGAATATAACAGGTACTACCTACCTTTAACAGAAATCATAAATAATATAGATGGAGATATTACCTTTAAAAGTGGAAAAGCCAGTATAAATGTAAATAAAAATCAAATTGATCTTTATACCAAGGAAAATTATTATGTCAAAAACAATAAAAAAGCTTCCTTAAAGAAAAAAGCATTAGTGACAGATAATTCAATTTACGTGTCATTATTTGATCTGAAAAAAATGCTGAATCTTAAGGTAGTTTGGGACGAAAAAAATAATAGCATTGGCCTTTTCTGGAACAGGGATAATACATCCGCTTCCAAGCAGCCAGATAATGGGAAACCTGCTTTAATCAGATTTGAAGATATAGCACCGGAACAGAGATATGCGACTGCGGAAAGTCTTGAAAAATTAAGAATAATATTCGATTATTGCTACTCACGAAATATCCCCATACATTTAGGGTGGGTTCCAAGATATATCGATCCTCAAAAAAATATAGATAATGATCCAGCAGTAAAATATAGTATTCATAATGCCAATTTTATTTATACCCTAGACTGTTTAGTCGATCAAAGCGGTTTAATTGGTCTTCATGGATATACTCATCAGTATGGAGACGAAGTAAGTATAAACGGAATTGAATTCAACGGCAACCGCAATATAGATAAAGAAAGTATTATAAAAAGACTGAAATCTGCCATTGATTGTGCCAAAAAGCTTGACATACCAATATCGTTCTTTGAAAGCCCCCATTATGCTGCTCTACCCTCTCAGAAAAAAATAATGGAACAATATTTTGATAATATCTACGAGTATCAAGTGTTTTATTTTGAAAAAAATATAACCAAGGTTAACAATGGCAACCGGGTAGTCAAGTATATACCAACTCCTCTAGGCTATGTGCAAGACAAGTGGGATACAAATAATATGATAAACAAAATCAAGAATCTGAGCAATGGCACCCTAGCGAGCTTATTTTTTCATCCAAGTATAGAATTTGAGTTTATCGTGCTTACAAAAGATCCTAACTCATATCCATCCTATGAATATAAGGAAAATTCTCCTCTTCATAGGATTACAAATACTTTCATCGAGTCAGGGTATACCATTAAAAATATTAATCATTAAAACAGGATTATGTGAACTAAATAAAACATGTTGAGAGCAAATAAATACTGCACACTCGTTATCGAATATGCAGTAAACAAAAATTACATGCCAATAAACATATTTCTGCTAAATGGGCTCCAATTTTCTCCTCTATAACCAGTCATTCCTTCTAAATTAACAAAACAAGGGAGCACTGTATACATGATACCAGCCATTGCATTAACCCTAAATGTCATGATGTATCTCATCCTAGAATTGTCAGCAGGCGTTATTCTTGCCATATCGGGGCGTATTGCATTATCTGCCGTTAGAGCTTCTTTCATTCCTACACTCGCTATACCAACAGGACCCATATTACTTCTAATCCAATAATTCGAAACATTTGTTGCTGATGCTAAATCAGTCCGCCGATCATACGTCATTAAAATTCGGTTGGATGCAATTTGCCTAGCCTCCACTATAATGGTATGAGGAATCCCTTGTCGCTCTGTATTATAATTTAACATTTTCAACCTCCACATGTTTACAAAATAACAAATGTCATATTATAAACTATGTGTGTTTTCTTATTTATGTGAACCTTCCTTTTTTTCTTAATATAAGGCTAATGGGAACGATAAGTAAATTGCAAGCAAACAAAAACTGCATACTTTTGCAAATATGCAGCCCGTTTAAGTTGTTATATAAAAAGAATACGATTCAAATAAATCTTCAAAGACCAATTTAACTATTCAGTTGAAAAAGGAAACCAAATAATCTCTGTGGAATTAAGTGTTTTTTCCGCAATTAATTTACCGCTAGACAGTTCTTCGATTCTTATATTATAAGGCTTCAACAAACTTTTCCAATCTTTATTCGAAGTAAATGATGATGTAGTTACAAGATACGATTCTATAATTTCTTTTAATTGCTCAGGTGTTATTTTTTTCATATCCATGTTGATTCCTATTTTAAACAATTTCTCATTTGGATCAGAGGCTAATCCTGTCAAGGTTATGCCTGATGTGTTGTTAAGTTGGTTTAAGTTCTTTGACATACCTTTACTGATTTCCGTAAATGTCTTAATGTCATTGTCTTTAGATTTTAATACAAGAAAGGATATACCGACCACACTAATCATAACAAATATACATAATAAAGATATTTTCATTTTAAAAGACGTTTTCACGGATTCTATCAGCTCCTTTATTTTGCTAACATTAATAGTTGAAATTACATAGAAAAGGTGCTTTATTGGTTATTTCCATTAAAATCTCGACTAACACAAAACTCTTTTAACCCTCTTCGTTCACATTATCTTACGTATATGCAGTACTTCTTATTATACACATAAATCCCACAAAATGGAATACTAAATCATGATATCAGGCTAATGCGAACAATATATGAAAAATGCGCGTAAACTCTGCTTTAAAACTTACTACCTAGCCATGCCAAATATAGCACCTGAAATGAAAGGTATAAGCCATATAATCCAAACAACAATACTTAATTTATGGAAGTTTGCCTTAGCTTTTGAATCATTCTTAACTAATACTACAGTTGCCCAAAATGCATGGAAAAGCATTAATATAATTGCAAGCAAGCCTGTAATGCCGTGGAAATTTAGCTTGAAGCCTCCTGTGGCAATCTTGCTCATTATTGTTGTTCCTGTAGTGTCAAATATCAATCCTATATAAAAAACAACCAAATGCCATTTCTTAAGCTCACCTTGAATTTTTTCGCTCCATACACCTATAGTGTAGAATACAAGAGCCAATGTAATTGTAATTATAGCAGAAATTAACATAATCAATACCTCCTGAATTTTATTTTTTCTTATGAACACTGTTCATTTGCGGTTAAAAAAATATCACCAATCTTGAATATTAATATACCTTGGTTATTACTGCATAGCTAATCATAATACACCTCCAGGTTGCGTCTTAAATATATAATGAACAAATCATCGTGAACACTGTTCATTTGATTTTATCTAAAATCCTATCTTTAAGATATGATTTATTTAAGTAGTTCTTTAAGAAATAATTCAAAGGATGAATACTTAAAAACCGGCATTTGAACCATTGTCACGAAATTCATAATTATAAAGTTTGCTGTTTCATGAGACCCTAGTTTGACTTGAATATTATTGCTATCTTGTTCTTGTTCTAAAATATCTTGGACAATAATTACAAGCTTTTCCATGAAAATATATTCTTGTTTTAATCCACCTTCTATATACTCAGGGCTGCCATAAAGCTCAGGGGTTAGCCAGTACTGTCTGAAGCTTTCAATAAATGTCCTTAGCTCATTGAATATATTATTCAACTTATTATAAATATCATGGTGGGAAGATGCTATGTTTTTAACCGAATTTAGATAGCTCTGCCAATATTCAATCATCATTTCAATAATCAAGTCTTTTTTAGTTGGATAATAATTATATATCGTACCTAAAGCTATATCGCATGCCTTGGATAAAGCTCTCATGCTTAGCTTACTATAGCCCTGATTATACAGAATTTCCTTAGCCTTGTTTAATATAAGCTGTTTTGGATTCTCAATTACTCTAGACAATATTATTCCTCCCCAAAAAGCTCAAATGAACTGTGTTCATTT
The DNA here is from genome assembly GCA_023412275.1 of Bacillota bacterium. Classification (GTDB taxonomy): domain Bacteria; phylum Bacillota; class Clostridia; order Acetivibrionales; family DSM-1351; genus Ruminiclostridium. The sequence continues at coordinate 35,482 of JAEYNY010000037.1, read as the reverse complement.
TATAATATGCTAATAGAGTTTGTCAACATAAAAATAAAAAAGCGAATACTTTGTCTAAATTTATAACCTCAACTGTGTCAAAAATTAGCACGCTCATCAATTCTCTTTCCTAGTTCCTGTCAAATGTATTTGCTATTACGAAATAAAAAGTGAAACGTAGTAAAAATTCTATTGTTTATAACAGCTAAGAATACTCATAACTTTGAGATTTCAGCTAATGTGTTAGTTACGTGATTCAAAATTTTTGTAAAACAAAAAGAGAGCCAAATAATGACTCCCTTTTAGGTCATGATATTATCCTACTCCCACTCTAACACCCCAAACCGCTACATTTTACTTACCAAAAACAAATAAGGATACCGTAATTAATTATTTAGCCTTAATTAATTACAATATCCCAGTAATAAGAACTATACTATTCTGAAAGTGTTTCAAAAAGCGCGCTGACCAACATGGCGGCCTGCTGAACAGTTAGTCTGGAAAAGCCTTCCGGTTCCAGTGATTTACTTTTTAATGGTACCCCATTTACTGCAAGAGCCGAGGGAACATTGCCTATAAACCGTCCTATAAATGAATCAGACAGCTGTTGCTGAACCTGACAAAGCCACAGTGCTACCTGCTGCTTTATCTCACTGTACAGCTCAACTTTAGGCATCTCCACCAGTGATTCGGATTTTTTAACGATTCTGTCAATTAGCTGCCCGACAAGTTCAACATCTTTTTTACAGGCATCACTTGGCCATAGCAGGAAAATAGAAGATGGAAGCAAAATATAGAAGATCGGGCTTAAGCTTTCAAAGTGTCGGATAATTTGCTTGTAAATACTTCGAATATACCGTATTTGTCTTGAAAAGTATCCTGCATTTGCAGGGGGATAGCCCGCCATAACAATCCCCCCCCATTGAATAGGAGTATAGCAAGGCTGCGGATTCATTGAATACTCCACTTCGTAGCCGGGAAAATGCGAATGAAAAATAGAAGAAAAAATAATGGATAAATGATTTGACAGCAAAGGTATGTTCTCCGGCATTGTATGTATGGATGAAAAAAAAGTCTCAGGTGCTGCTGCTGCTTCATAAGGATATAGAATTGCATCAACAAAAGCTGATGTATCCTCATATGTGGTGTTTCCAATATTAAAGCATTTATTTATTATATTTAGCGTACTTCTGTACATCAGTCCATCCAAGGTTACAAAACGGTCAATAATAAATTTCAATTCATGCTCGGGATTATCTTTGGTAAGCATATCATCAATTAATGCTATTAATATCTGTTTAACTAATTCCTTTTTATTGAAAATTATAGAAGAATACATTTGAAAGTTAATGTCCTTGTATTTTCCTAACCTTTCCCGATGTACCTGTGTAAGTGGCAAAAGCTTCCCATCAATATTGGTCAGCACAAAGGGCACAAAAAGGGGATGCTCTCGTGTGCGTTCCACAAAATTCGTTCCGTCCCATGTATAAAGGGAAAGCTTGGTGCGTTTTCCCTGCTCAACAATGGAACCGGGAAGGTACGTCAAGTCGCCGTTTTGCATCAACTCGTCTTCTGTTTGAGTTAAATCATATATTAATGGATATCCAAGTTTTTGTTCATTGCAGATTACAGTATTGTCATTGCGATGACTGATATAGCCCTCAAGGATATCATTCCAATTGCCTATATGCCCGGTTCTGGGTGGCATTAAATGAGGAGTCCCCCGAATTATTTTGAATAATTCCTCTATAAGTATGGGTTGCTCCGCCATATTTACAGATGAAAAAGAAAACTGATATTGTTTCTTTCCATTCATCCTCATTTCTTCTTGGTAATAACCCATCAGATCAAGCTCTTGTAAGATGTCCAAAGAATTTATGGAAGCTATACTTTGTGTATCATTCATTTACAATTACCTCACTAATTTTTGCTCGGAGGGCATTGCGGTCAATTTTTCCATTTGAGTTATATGGAATGTCATTTAGAACGCATATCTTCCGAGGACACATATAACTTGGAAGGTGCTTTTTGCATACCTGATTTATTTCATCGACATTAATATTGGTGCCATTCACAAAAACAACAATACTCAGTGTCTCATCGTCCGCTAGTGTACAGGTAACAGCAGCTGTCTCTACTACATTTGTGTGACGACGGATAACTGATTCAATCTCACCAAGTTCGATTCTGTAACCTTGTATTTTTATCTGGCTATCAATACGCCCCAAATATATGTAATTATTATTTTCATATCTCACCAGATCGCCGGTTCTATAGTAAGTGGCGGAGTTAATATGAACTAGGCTTTTGGAACTTTGCTCAGGATTGTTCAGATAGCCGTGGAACATTTGAGGCCCTGATACACACAATTCTCCCTCTGCACCGTCATTTACCATGTTTAGTTTTTCATCAACAACAACATGACTAAGGTGTTCATATACCCTGCCAATAGGAACAACCCCATTAACACATTCATCAGGTGATTTATCCTTATCCCAGCGATAAGCAGAGCAGGCGATAGTAAGCTCTGTTGGCCCGTACAGATTTTCAATCAGGGATTGAGGAGCAGCCTCCTGCCAAGCTTCCACGTAAGACTTGGGCAGTGCTTCTCCACAAAACAGAGACCACTTCAATGTTGGAAGACAATTTTTTTTGAGTATTTGTTTTTTGCAATAAAGAGCAATTACTGACGGTACTGAAAACCAGACAGTAACATTATTTTTCTGTAAAAATCTAAATGGTGCCAGCTTTTCAATTGGCTGCATGACACACAAACATGCACCGCTTCCCCATGTCATAAACAAATCAAACACTGATAAATCAAAGGTTAAGTCAAAGGTTTGTGTACAGCGGTCCTCCGGTGTAAATTGGTATTTTGCAATATTGTATTGAAGAAAACTCGATACATTTCCATGGCTAATGGCTACACCTTTTGGTTGCCCGGTGCTGCCGGATGTGAATAAAAGGTATGCAGACGACTCTTCTGTCAAAGTTGGTAACTCCTTAAGGGGAGAAAGAGCTTCCAGAGATTGCTTGTTGTAAAAATGAATGTGAGAAGGCCATGAGGAATTATCTGGGGTCCCCGGGCTGAGTATTGATATTTCCTTTTCAAGGTACGGAATTATATTCCGAAGTTGCTCAAAAGATTGCCCGTCAACAATAATTGCGTCCAGTTCCGCCTGCTTTATCATTGATATTGTTCGTTCCAACGGGAATGTATGATTAAGAGGTACGTAGGTTGCCCCCGCAAAAAGGCTTGCCAGGATACCTACATAAGCTATATAGCTGCGACTGGCAAAAATGCCTACTCGAAAAACCTTTTGTTTCTTGGCCTGCAAAAGTAAATTTGCCCAACATCTTGCCTGATATTCAACTTCTCCATAAGTCCATTTCTTATCCAATATAGAAAGTGCATATGCTTCAGGATATTTTACTGCACTATCTATAAAAAAACTATGCAGTAGTTTGTTTTCAAAATAATTAGTATTTTTCATTTTATTCTCCGTTTCTACCCGTTTGATAGGCGGCTAATTTAATGATTCTGACCATTGGTCATTCATTTACTTTTCATTCTGTTTTCTGGTATAATTCAGCAGTCCACCGGCTAAAATCATTTTAATCTGTCTATCAGACAAAGATATATTAACTCTAATATCATTGTTCTTTGTCTTGTTCCTGATTACCATTTCTGTTCCTCCGGTCACCTGTTCCCTTGTATTTTCAAGAACCAGTTCATCACCAATGTCAATTGTTTCGTAATCCGATTCACGGACAAAAGTCATGGGGATAATACCTGAATTAATGAGATTTGCCCTATGAATTCGTGCAAAAGACTTTGCAAGGACTCCCTTAACACCCAACTGCAAAGGTACTAACGCTGCATGCTCCCGGCTTGATCCCTGACCGTAATTTGAACCTCCCAGGATAAAGCCTCCTCCGTTTTCCTTGGCTCTCTTTGGGAAGTCGGGATCAGAAGTTGTAAAGCAGAATTCTGCCAGATACGGAATATTTGAGCGGAATGGCAGCAGTTTTGCATTAGAAGGAATAATATGATCAGTGGTTATGTTGTCTCCCACCTTAATGAGTATCTTTCCGGTAACCTGATCAGGTAATTCTACATTTATAGGGAAGGGTTTAATGTTTGATCCACGTATAACTTCTACTACAGTGCCTTCCGGTTCCGGCGCAATAACCATATTATCATTTACTAAGAACTTTTCAGGCATTTCAACCGTAGGAGCTTCACCCAACTCTCTTGGATCTGTCAATACCCCCGAGAGTGCACTGGCTACAGCCACTTCAGGACTCACAAGGTATACCCCTGCAGAAGCAGTACCGCTTCTCCTCTCAAAGTTCCTGTTAAAAGTTCTCAAAGAAACTGCATTGGAAGCAGGCGCTTGTCCCATCCCGATACATGGGCCACACGCCGATTCAAGGATTCTCGCTCCGGCAGCAACCATATCTGCAAGGGCACCATTTTCAGCAAGCATGTTCAGAACTTGCTTGGAACCGGGAGCTATAGCTAAGCCTACATTCGGATGAACGGTTTTGCCCTTAAGAATTTTCGCAACCTTTATCATATCCATCAAGGAAGAGTTTGTACAACTTCCTATTACTACCTGATCAATCTTGATTTTTCCGATCTCCGTGACCTTCTCCACATTGTCAGGACTGTGAGGCTTTGCAACAAGTGGCTCTAGCTCATCAAGATTGATTTCATATTCTTCGTCATATTCAGCATCTTCATCAGGCTTCAATTCGCCCCAGTCCTTTTCCCTTCCCTGTGCCTTAAGAAACTCTAAAGTAACTTCATCACTGGGGAATATAGACGTAGTTGCTCCAAGTTCCGCACCCATATTGGTAATTGTAGCTCTCTCGGGAACAGTAAGTGTTTTAACGCCTTCGCCGGAATACTCGATTAACTTTCCTACTCCGCCTTTAACGGTTAACATACGTAAAACCTCAAGAATAATATCCTTGGCTGATACCCATGGTCTTAATTTTCCCTTTAGTTCAATTTTGCACACCCTAGGCATTGTCAGATAGTAGGGTCCGCCACCCATTGCAACAGCTACATCTAATCCTCCGGCACCAATGGCAAGCATCCCTATTCCTCCTCCGGTTGGAGTGTGGCTATCTGAACCCAATAGTGTCATCCCCGGTATTCCAAACCTTTCAAGATGCACTTGATGACAAATACCGTTGCCGGGTCTCGAGAAATAAATTCCGTGCTTGGAAGTGACAGTTTGAGTATATTTATGATCATCAGCATTTTCAGGGCCGGCTTGCATGGTATTATGGTCTATGTAGGCCACGGACGTTTTTGTCTTGACTCTGGGAATTCCGATAGCTTCAAATTGTAAATATGCTACCGTACCCGTGGCGTCCTGGGTAAGAGTTTGATCTATTCTGATGGATATTTCATTTCCTGCTAACATTTCTCCACTTATTAAATGGTCCTTAATTATTTTCTGCGCCATATTTAGTTTCATTAAAGTGCCCCCTTATATTTGATTTACAGTTATTTACCAATTGTTATCTTGTCTCTGTCGCTTATGAAGGTACGGGATTTTTGTCCTATATAATTCATGAGTGGACGAATCAAAATATTATTTTCCATTTGCTCAAGCACATGCGCTGACCAACCGGCTATTCGCCCAAAAATAAACATGGGAACAAAGATATCATCAGTTAGTCCAAGTAAATGGTAAATAACACAAGCATAGTAATCAACATTTACATGCACGCCGTGTTTACTATATGGTCTCATAGCTTCAACAACCGCGTCCAGAATGTCCAACCACTTTGTCTCTTGAATATCCTGACAAAGTGCTACTGCTCCTTGCCTTAAATGCCTCGCCCTTGGGTCCTCTGTACGATAAACTCTATGCCCGAATCCCATAACTGCTTCATTTCTTTCCCTCCGTGCCTGGATATATGCTTCGGCTTGTGACGGATCTTCTATTTCTCGCAACATTTTCATGGTCTGCTGAATTGCTCCTCCGTGCAAAGGACCGGAAAACGCAGCAATTGCAGAGGTTATGGCTCCATATATGTCAGCCTCCGTTCCAATGACAACTCGAGTGGTAAAAGTTGACGCATTTGAACCGTGTTCTGTATGAAGTATAAGAATTTTATCCACTATACGCTCCTGCTTGCTTGTGGGCTCTTTCCCCTGAAGCATGTAGAGAATGTTTGCTGCATGCCCCAATGTTGGACTGGGTTGTATAACAGGAAGTCTATTGCGCGTCCTGTATTGAATTGCAGTAATTACGGGAAGCTGGGCTATTAACCGTATTGCCTTGATTCTTGTTCCCTCAACAGTATTGTCCTGTTTATTTGTATCATAGTGAGCAAGCATTGATGTTGCCGTACGCAACACTAATGTCGGGTCAGCATCCACCATGGAAACAACTAGTTCTTCAACAGCACTTGGTACATTCCTGTTTGATTTTAACTGAGCATCAAAACACTCTAATTGTTCTCTTGTTGGTAACTCCTTGTACAGAAGGAGATAAGCAACTTCCTCATAGCTCGAATGCTCAACCAGATCGTGAATTGAATATCCACGATACTCCAGTATCCCTTTATTCCCATCCATATTTGTGATGGTTGTATTATCAAAAGTAATATTATTTAAGCCTCGGAAAACAACAGGTGCAGACTGTTTACAATTTTCAGAATCAATGTCCCCACTATCGTCTGTTTCAATTAATTTCTCTGACGCTTTGTTTTGCATTAGTCCAGAGGCAAATTTTTTTATTTCTGCAACAGATGTAAGCTCCAACATCAATTCATCATTAATGGTAACACCAGATGCTTCTTCGAGAGCAAGGATTAATGAAACATGGTTCATGGAATTCCATTCAGAAATAGATTGAAAGCCTAAATCATCTGTTATCTGTTCCTCAGGTATTTTTAAAGTTTGTTTTATAATTTCAATAACGTCCATTAGTATAACACCCCCATAATAATTCTTTTGATTTTCTTTTATTATTCAGCTTAATCCTACCGGATTACTCCAATCCATATAAACTCTTAAATACAATGACAGCATCTCCTCTGATCTTAACCTGCACAGGTTCTCCTTCAACAATATTCACTGTTACGTAAACCAGCCCGCTTCTGTTTATTGCGTGTCCCTGTTCTGCAGTAAAAGACACTGTGGAACCGTCATGTTTAATTAAGCCATGCTTAACAAGATAGGCTCCAAGAGGCCCATTTGCATTACCTGTTACAGGGTCTTCATTTATTCCGATTGCAGGAGCAAACATTCTCCCATGAGTTAATACATTTTTGACATGTGAATCGAGAGTAAAAACAAAATATCCGTTGCAGCCTATCTCTTTACTTAATTCAGCCAACTTATCCATATGAGGAACCAATTTATCCAATGTATTTCTGGAGTTAATACCAACCATCACTTTTGAATGTCCTGTAGATACAATTTGTATAGGACATCTCAAATCAAGCTCTTCTTCCTTCAGACCTAAAGCCTTGATTATTTGTTTACGTACCTGGCCGGAAAACGGCTCGGAAAATTCTACTTTTCCCTGAGTCATTACTATTGAATAGTTGTCGTCCCTTTTAATAATCTCCACAGGTAAAATCCCAATTGAAATCTTTTGAAAAACTGTACATGTGTTTAGTTTTTTTTCTGTAGCATTGACGTAATGGGCTGCAATAGTGGCATGCCCGCAAACGGGAACCTCAACCTTCGGCGTGAAGTATCTGATTCTTATATCATGGTCAGGGCCGTCGGGAGAGAATATAAAAGCAGTCTCTGAATTGTTAAGTTCCCGTGCTATAGATAACATTTCTTGTTCAGAAAGATTGTCAGCATTTAAAACTACTCCAGCTGGATTTCCTTTAAACTTTTCAGTAGTAAAAGAATCTACTTGATAAATTCTTAAATTCTCCATAATTTATACCTTCCGTTATATGTTGCAAAAGACATAGACCAATAAGTATTATTCTTTGTTTCGGTGCTGCACCCCTAACCCGGGTCCTTCCGGCAATGTAATCCTGCCATTTTCAATACTTATACCTTTGTACGGGTCATGTTCAACAAAAAGTATGGGATCCAAATCAGCGTAATCTACAAGGGGAGTAAGATGTGCAGCCGCAGTAACTGCCAATGAACTTTCAAGAAAACACCCTATCATGACCTTTAAGCCGTTTGCTTTTGCTGTATGTATAATTTTAAGTGCTTCGCTAATACCGCCACACTTGGCAAGCTTTATATTCACACCGTCAATACATTCACTAAGTCGAGGAACATCTTCAGATGACAGACAGCTTTCGTCAGCAATAATGGGAATACTCACATTCTCCCGAACAAGCTTCATTCCAACCAGGTCATTTGCTGCCACGGGCTGCTCCACAAATTGAATATTATAAGCGGACAATTCATTTATCATTTCGATTGCCTGTTTTGGTGTCCATCCGGCATTTGCATCTACACGTATTGTTACATCCGATACCTCACGAATTGCCTTTATTGCCTCCAAGTCATTCTTCGTACCAATTTTCAACTTGATAATAGGCACATTGGGCACAGCCAAAACTTTTTTTACTACATTTTCAGGTGTATCTACACCGATTGTGTAAGATATCAGGGGAGTATTCAGACTGCTTAATCCCAAAAGCTTATAAAGCGGAATACCCAGCATTTTACCTGCCAAATCAAACATTGCCATATTTACGGCAGACCTTGCGGCTGAGCTTTTAAAATCCATGCTGTCAAAAAGACGAGCTGTCGCAGCTATAGCCCATGGGTCATTACCCAGAGAGCCTGAAAACTCCTTCAAGCAAGACATAACATTATCTATATTTTCACCATATCTGTTAATTGGTACAGCCTCTCCGTAACCACAGAAATTATCGTGTCTGATTTCAACAAACGCATTTTTTGCTCCTGTAACTATTCCATATGAGGTATGTAATGGATCAGCCAACCTAATCTCATCGACAAAATAATTTATTTGCATAAATCCCCGCCTTTCTTATATCTTTGTATATTCTTGTTATCCCCAATGTCATATAACTTTTGGCCATACTGATAAGCCACTTTACGAATATGACCCATATCTATTATTTTACCATATTTGTAACTTTTTTACATAAATGGTATTTTGTATTTTTTATATTATCATAATTAATATCGCAAATGCAATATATCTACAAGTTTTTTGGCGTATTATAGAAAAATTAACTAATTTGTAATATTATAACAATTTTAATTGGTATATATTGACATTCGCTTAGAATTAATTATATTATTTAGATGTGTATTCAAGAAAGATCTCTATCATCCTACGTGGCAAGACTTTAGAATTGGAGGGATTACATGTCTAGTAATAACCGAGTTTTAATCATTGGAGGAAATAAAAAAGTACTGAAAAAAGCAAAGAATTTGAATATTGAAATAATTAGTATACAGAAGAAATCTACTTTTAAAGATGAATTACTTGAATATGCCGATATAACCTATCAGGTTGATGATTATGAAGATATTAATAGCCTTGGGCCTTTAGTATCAAAGATATATAGCGAACACCCTTTCCGTTGCGCAATTTCTCTGACCGAATACGGACTCATTCCTGCAGCATATGTAAATGAAATGCTAAAGTTGCCAGGAAATTCATTGGAAACAGTCAAGCTATTAAAAAACAAGCAGGATATGCGAGTTTTTCTCAACGAAAAGGGCATTAGTCCAGTTCAGTTTGAAGTTGGTACTGAACTGGATGATATTAAAAGATTTATTGATAAATGTAATGGAAACATAATTGTTAAACCGACTGATGGAAGCGGAAGCCTCGGGATATTTAAAATTGAGAACATCTGTGACGCTGAACTTAAGTGGGAGCAAATTAAGCAAGTTGGAGCTATACCATTTATAATGGAAGAATACTTAGACGGCCCGGAAATAAGTGTGGAAGCATTCAGTTTTTCAGGTAAGCATAATATTATTGCTATTACTGATAAGCTAATACAGGAAAACTTTGTTGAAATCGGGCATTGCGTACCTTCAAACATTAACCCGAAATTAAAGGTTGAAGTTGAAAGGCTGGTAAAAGAATTTCTCAGTATAATTGGCTTAAATAATGGGCCTTCACATACAGAAATTAAACTTACATCCAAGGGCCCAAAAATAGTAGAATCTCACAACCGAATAGGTGGTGACAGTATTAATGAGTTAGTCCTTATTGCTAACGAAATTGATATGTTAACACTTACTTTCCAATGGGCTTTCGGCCTGAGCGAACCTATTACATATCCTATAATACCTAAAAGGGGTTCAGCTATTAGATTTATTACTCCGTCAGCGGGTATAGTAAAAGAGATAAATGGAGTTGAAGAAGTCTCAGCTTCTCCTTACCTTGAAGAATTTAAGTTTGATATTAAAATTGGAGACGAAATTCAGCCTCTGCACCATTCACTTGATCGAAAAGGTTATATAATTGCGCGAGGAGAGGACTCAAAAGAGGCTTTAGCCAATTGTAATTCATTATTAAGCAAAATAATTGTTGATACGGCTATTTGATGGTCGGGAAACTATAATAGGAGAGAATCCAGTGTTTGAATCTTTTAAACAAATGAGCCGTGAAACAAAAATAATTCTATTTGGAGTACTCCTGACAGGCACAAGTACATTTATGCTATCGCCTTTTCTTGCGCTATACATGAACAGTAAAGGCTTCTCAGCGTCACAGATAGGAATTGTATTGACCTCAAGCCTGATTTTTCAACAGGGGTTATCTTTTGTTGGAGGAATAGCAGGTGACAGGTTTGGATACAAGAAAACCTTAATCCTAGGATTAATCGTGAGGACAGCAGGGTATTTGATTTTTGTATTTTCAAATCAGTTGTTGCTGCTTATTACTGCTTCATCGTTTGTTGGAATAGGGGGATCATTAATTACTCCCTCAACCAAAGCCAGCATTGCTGCAACAGAAGATGAAAGAGGTAAAGCCTTCGCTCTAAGGAACGTGGCTGTCAATATGGGTGCTTCATTGGGACCGATTCTAGGAGGATTGTTATACAATACATCTTTTTTTATAGTCTTCTTTCTGGCTGCTTTTACTCACATAACCCTTCTGGTGCTTGTCATTATTTTCGTTAAAAATTTTAAAGGCTTAAAAAGTAATAACATTTTTGTAGATTCTAAAAAGATAATAACTGATTTAAATATTGTTCGCCTTACAGCTATAACCGCCTTATTTTGGCTTCTCTATTCACAACTGAACCTAAGTATTCCACTGTACCTGAAAAACCAGTTACATCTGGAATCATTTACAGGAACTCTCTTCGCATTAAATGGAATTCTGGTAATAGCACTTCAATTCCATTTGTTTGCTTTATTTGAAAAAAAGTTTACTTACACTAACATTCTATTTTACGGAATGATGTTTTTAGCCGTATCCTTTGCAGTAATTTCTCTTATCCCCAACATAGCAGGACTTTATTTCTATATTATTCTATTTACTGTGGGAGAAATACTGATAGGTCCCTCCATAGATAATTTAGCGAGCAATATGGCTCCTTCACCCTCTTGCATGGGTGGCTACCTTGGATTTGTCACCATGGGCTGGGCAATAGGAGGGTCAATTGGGAACATGTTGGGAGGATACCTTTATAACATTACCAGTAAAAACTCTTTATGGTTAACTTGGTATTTCTATGCGTTTTTAGCAGTAATAACAGCCTTTCTTTTTAAAGGGTTGAAAACGAAGGTAATGAGTAATCAAACAAATGTATTTACTGAATAAAATAAATTATCGCAAAAAGTGCCTTATATAGGTATAAAAAAATAGCATAAAAGATACCATTAATCTTGATATTCTTTCATGCTACTATATTTTTTTGTTTTTTTATTTTGTATCCGGTAGAACGGTAATTAGACCTAAAAGATATTTCTTTAAAATGGAAAAGTCTAATGAATCTACGGACCCGTCAAGGTTCACGTCTGCTGCAATCATATCAATATCCTTGTTGTTACCTAACACGTATCCTTTCAATATAGAGAAATCTATAGCGTCAATTGCTCCATCCTTATTTAAATCTCCGTACTTTACGGATAGAGGAGTACTAATTGCTTTTCTGTAAGACTCAAGAGACGCATTGCTTGAATTTATTCTCCAATCAGTTTCTTTATTTTCGCTAAACCACAAAGCAGCAAAGATTTTTGGATACGATGTTTTTATGGTATTAAATGATTCCGTAATCCATTTTGCTTTATCTCCACCAACTTCAGTTGATGCCCATTCTGCAAGGATTATAGATTTGTTTATTGTTTTCAATGCATTATATGATTGAGAAAAAATCTGATCAAATGTCTGCCATACACTTCCCCATGATTGAGTTGTCCCCCAATTATAGCCATCAACTGAAGTATAATCTACATAGTTATCTCCGGGATAGTAATCAAGATAACTTGTGCCATCACCTACATTGGAGCAGTTTACATTGTATACCCATTTGACATTTGAAACGCCGTTATTCCGAAAAACATCAACAACATGTCTGAATGCAGCTATGTATGTTTCGTTTGTATTTATCTTGCCGGTATATCCAATAGCCCATGGATACCAATTTCCATTAGCTTCATGAAGTGGTCTTAACCATATTTCCTTACCGTAGGATTTAATATCCTGAGCCATTTTTGTTAAATACTCATCTGCTTTACCGTTCTTAATATCAACAGTATTATATTCCCATGGTTCCCAAGTAATCATTAATATTGAACCATTTTTATAAACAGCGTCAGCATATGGCTTAACCCAGTCAAAATTAGTGGACCAGTTAACAAATTGGTGTACAATGTCAAGTTTTCTTTGCTGAAACTCCTGATACTTTACTATTTCAGTTTCTGTAGGTTGTGTCCCCACCCATGCACCTATTTTTAAGTCTGCAGCATATGCTGGGGTAGCAATACAACATGAAATAACCATACTAAATACTAAAAGTGACATTAAAATCTTTTTAATCATACTTTACCTCCTGTAAAATAATCTTAACCCAACGAATCAAAATCAAAGTCCATATCATCCTCAAAGCTACTGCTTTTCTGGTTCACATATTCCATCATTGCCTCAACCGCTTTGCTCCCTTCCAGCTTATCTTCACTCACATGTTCAAGCCAGATTTGAGGAGCAGGCTTTGCGGCTTCAAATTCCTGTTTTTGACGTTCGCACTCTATACTAATTATCTTAAGAAGCTTTGCATCGAGGCAGTTATTTTTATTGCAGGCATTTACCAACAGTTCTTTAAACTCGTCTGGAGATACGCGATGTTCCGGGCTATCCAAAAGGGTATTATCCTTCAAAAGGCTTACTATTGCCTCCGGATTATTAGTAGTTTTGAGTATAGTTGATACAGTTCCTCTGTAATTGGTAAATAAATGATTCAAAAGCCGGATTTTTCTCTCTATTTCATTTACAACCTCAACAGGCATATTTTTCGGATTAAAAACTCTGAGATCTGCCGAACTCCCCTTACTGTTTACATAAGTTTCCCTTGTGAAGTCCAGATAATGACTGAATTTCCTAACATTCATTTCAATATCATACTTTTCCGGGTAAAAGAAAATCAGAGAACCGGGATCAGTAGAAAAATTGAAATATTCCTGTTCAACAAAATCCGAATACTTTAATGCCAGTTTCATTATATATCTAAGTGTTTCCGTTATTGTTTCTTCGGTATCCTTAACAAGAAAATAGCCATAATACAGTTGTATCCTTACATTTGCCTTAGTGCTCACAAAATCAAGACAATCTTCAAGCTGGCTGTTTGAGTAATACAACCGTGAATCCTTATTAATTTTCCTTAGCTCTTCACCTCCCGTTTCAGGAGAAATCTCCATAAGTACATTGCTGCAGCACCTGGAAAAAGCATCTATAAGTTCATTTGACGGAAGCTTCCATGAACCGTACACAAAGTTAATATCAATCTTTTCTTCCTTTATTCTCTCCAACAGTTCAATATACCAGTTTTCACTTCCTTCATACTCAAAACAGGTATACATTGTCTTAAAGCCCATAGCTACAGCCTCTTTTATGGTTCTGATTACCGAATCTATTGACCTGACAGCAACGCAGCTACGGTTGTTCATTCTCCGTTGCGCTTCGCAGTTACCCCCGCAAAACAAGCAGGCATACTGACAGCCTCTTCCCACGCAAAGAAAGAATAGCGGGCCTGAATTAATTTCGTCAAAACGGGTCCAGAATTTACATAACAATTTATACTGTTCCCAATCCTTTAAAACATCTAAAGCGGCGAAATCCAGTTTATCTATTTGCTCCCCTGTACCGATATATGTAAACCCGTTTTTAACTACATTACCCTGAGGCCCTTTCCAGACAAGATTCTGTACATTTCTAAGAAGTTCATACAGTGTACTCTTTTCATACTCTCTGTTACCCTTGCTTTTATGTAAAACCTCACACAGTTCACCGATGGGTACCTCTCCGTCCCCTCTCAAAACTGCATCAATCTGAGGGAAATCCTGAACTATTTCCTCCGAGAACAGGCTTGCTGTATACCCTCCAAGGAACACAAAAATATTGGGATTTATCTTTTTCAATAACTCTGCCGTTTCAACAACGGAAAGACTCTGATTAGCCCAGTGGCAATCAAAACCAACTGCATCCACATTTTTAAAATCAATAGCTGAAAACAAGTCATTATCAATTAAGTCAGAATGAATAATCTCCACATCAAACTGTTTTTCTTTAAGAATACCTCCCAGTGCACAAAAACCCATAGGCATAAAAAATACATTCTTTTGCGCATTGTCCTTTGGATTGGCAATGTTCTTATTTCCGCAGTGAATCAACTTTATACAAAAACCCTTGTCTGAATTCATTTTGCACCCCCGTATTTTCACATTTATCCCGAAACGTACTTACATTCTAAGTTGTACACATATGTCCGAAAGCACTTGTTTCTCAGTTTCCTTTACCTGCTTCAGAATATCCATCATTTGTACAACAGCTTCCATATCAGGTACAGGATTATAGTTATCATCTCCGACAAAGGTATATTTCAAATACAAACGTCTTGCAGAATCAACCAGCTCCACAACTTTATCATATTCGTTTACAAGTTCCTGAACCCTTTCAGAAACAACACAATTTGATGCAACATACTTCAATCTTGTTTGCAATGACTTTTTATGTTCATGTAGAAGATGTATTGCCCTATAATCTACAGTAACCTTGCCTTCCGCCAGATTATGTAAGTTTCTAATAATTTCGTCATAAATATCAATACCAAACTTCAATCTGTCACTTTCCAAAACATACTTGTCAAATCTCTGTGCATAGACAACATGCATGTCCGGCTTAGCACTTACATATTCTTCTAAGCTTGTTGCAAACCTATCAACACTAAAGGGATAATCCGTCATGAAATCTCTTACTCGCAACAACTCCACAGCATTTGTTTCAGCCCATGGTGCAGATTTTTTGTAGTACATCTTTCCGCTTTCATATGCCTCTTTAAATAAATCATAATCAAAGCTGAAATTAGTAAACATCTGATCTGCATTAAATCCAATGGCTTTTAGCTCGCGACTTGAATTATCATAGCCGTACACAAGGGAATGATGTACATAGTGCTGCTTTTTATACATTTTCTTCTGTGGCATATAATATTCATCCACATGTATGATGACATAGTAACCCAGATTAATTTTATCAATAACATAGTCCACGATATCCGGTATCCCCTTCAGAAGCTCATAACCCATATATACTTCCTGAATAACCTCGTTATATGGTGCTCTTACTTCAAGGAAATCCATAATCAGCAGTCCATTCTCCTGAACTTCCGTATATATCTTTATAAAATGCTCGTAGTACCAAGGAATAAGTCTTTGGTCTGACAAAATAACACTTATGGGTAACGAATGGCAAAGGTATGTAATTATATCGTTATGAACTACTACCTTTAATTCCTTTTTGCCCGGTTCATTAATCTGATAGAGCTTTTGATTCTTTACCTCAAAGGATTCATTTAGCTTGTTTTTACAATGTTCAAGTACTTCCAACAGAGATTTTTCAAAAAGCTCCGCAGTTTCTCTGGCAGCATTATTGTCTATATATTTTTCGTTGTAGCCCACAATAAACCTTAGCTTTCCGTCTGTTACCATTCCGTTAAAATCCATTAAATAATCGTGTTTATTATTTTGATTTATACCCGCTCCGTATTCTTCATTGCAACGTCCCAGTAAACCGTTTTCTTCACTTTGTGCATTATCAAATTGTCCTAAATAGTTAAAGGAAATTTCAGGCTTTATTGACTTCAATTTGTCATTATTGTTCAAATATCCGGAAAGTCCGTAGTTAATTCCTTTTGAAGGTATTTTTCTAAGGTTTTGGCTTATTCCTTTAATTGTATTTTCAATACTGTTCTGTCTTTCAAGACATACCGGATAGATGCTTGTAAACCAACCTATTGTTCTGGACAGATTTATTCCTTCTATTATTTCATCACGTCCGTACCCTTCTAGCATCAGCAAGATTTTGTCCATATCAAAAACCTTACCAAGAGAAAGTACCAGAGCAGACAGCAGAATTTCGTTAACCTCAGTACCATAGGCTTTATTTGCTTCTGTAAGAAGGTCCTTCGTCTGTTCATTTCCAAGCTCAAATGAAAGTTTTCTGTGATCTCTGAAATAGTTGTCCTCTACCTTTTTATTTGTAAATGAACCGATTTCCAAATTACTAATATTTAACCAGTAATCAATATCCAATGATTTCTCATCTGCGTAGCTTTCAAGCTTTTGGCTCCATTCTTTAAAAGAAGTAGTCTTTAAAGGAAGTTTCTCTTCAAGCTGTGATTTATAGAGATTCTCCATATCTTCCAGCAGGATTCTCCAGGATACTCCGTCTATGACAAGATGGTGAACAGCAATTAATAGTCTGCGACCATTTTCACCCAATTCAAAAACACATGCCTTTATAAGTAGGTCATTCTGCAAGTCAAGACCTGTCTGTATTTTCTGGCTGATTTCTTTTATACTTTCTTTTTGTGTTTCATAGTCCTGTTGGGATAAATCTATTAATTCAAGGTTAAAAGCTGCTTCATCCACACCTTTGTTAATCTGAATTACCTCTTCACCTGAAAAATCATATCTTATTCTTAAAGCATCATGGTGCTCGATTATCTTTCTGAATATCCTTTCCAATAGCTCCAAGCTTACATTTTTATTCAGAGAAAATAGATTCGCCTGATTCCAGTGTTGCATATTGCCCCTGTCTTTTCCAAAGAACCACTGTTGAATAGGGGTGAGGGGCATTTCACCAATTATTTCTTCTTGTGAAATTGAATTCTTCTTTTTTGTATAATCAACGTTGCTCAATATTTCAACAATGGTTTTATATTTCAATACATCAGAAACCGAGATGTTTATCCCTACTTTTTCAGCGGAAGATGTAACCTGAATAGCTTTTATGGAATCTCCACCCAGGTCAAAAAAGTCATCATTTATACCGACTTTCTCAACTTTAAGTACCTCTTGGTATATCTGAGCCAGATTTTTTTCTGCATCATTTCTGGGTGCCTCATATTCTACACCTGTATTTATATTTAAAGAAGGTTCGGGAAGCCCTTTTCTGTCAAGTTTTCCATTAGGTGTCAAAGGAAGTTTTGGGATTTTTACAAAGAAAGAAGGTACCATGTAAGACGGCAATTCTCTTAAAAGGTATTCTCTTAACTCTGAAACCGTCAAATCCTTGTCTGAAACATAATAAGCACATATGTAATTATGGCCTTCATCGTCTTTTCTTACGATAGCCGCCGCATCTTTTAAATCTTTGTGCTTTAGTAAGTTACTTTCAATTTCACCTAGTTCAATCCTATATCCTCTAACCTTTACCTGGAAATCCTTTCTGCCCATGAACTCCATATTACCGTCTTCAAACCACCTTGCAGTATCTCCGGTTTTGTACATTCTTCCCCCCATTTCCTTATTAAATGGGTCTGGAATGAATTTATCCTTCGTAAGTGTTTCATCGTTCATATATCTGTCTGCAAGACATTCACCGCCAATATATAAATCCCCGGTAACACCTATTGGACAAGGCTGTAAATCAGAATCAAGAATATAGTACAATGCATTCTGAATCGGTTTTCCATAAGGAATACTCGCCCATTGAGGGTTAACCTCACCAATCGGATAGTAGTTTGACCAGACAGTAGCCTCTGTAGCTCCACCAAGACTTACAACCTCCGCACCCGGAAATGCATTTCTTACGTTGTCAGGCAATGTCACAGGTATCCAATCACCGCTTTGGAATACCAGTCTTAAAGTATCATTACTATTCTGCGGCTTTACTTTGTTGAAATACGGAACAAGCTGCTGCAAAGCGGCAGGAGCTGAATCCCAAAAAGTTATTGGTTCTTCTCTTAGAATTTCAACAAGCCTCGCCGGGTCTCTCAACTCGCTTCTTGAAGCTACACGTATTGATCCCCCCGAAGCCAGAATTCCGAAAATATCGTATACCGACAGGTCAAAGCATAAGGAGGTCACAAAGAGTAGTCTGTCATGAGAGCCAACCCGGAAGGTTTTGTTAACCCATTCAATTAGGTTTATAACCGGCTTATGACGAACAGCAACCCCTTTGGGAACCCCTGTAGAACCTGACGTATAGATAACATACGCCATGTCTTCGGACTTTACATCAAGACAAAGATTTTCACCCGAATAACTGTTAATGTCCATGAGAGTCCAGTCTTTGCACGTTCTCTCGCTGTCATTCTCAAGTATTTTGTCTTCTGTAGCAGTATTAAATATTACATCATACCTGTAATCCAATTCATTATTGAATTTATTATTTCTATGCAGTACTTTTACTTCATTAACTTGAATACTGCTTTTCTTTATTTCATTAAAGAACTGCTCATCCACATACAGCTCTCCGTCAACATCTGTTTTAGTTTTGACACCCTCTTGTCCGGCATTTTTACTTTTGAACTCCTCCAAGGAATTTCTGAACTCTTCCTTTTTTGTTGTGTCCATTACGTCTGCCACAACAAGAGTTCCTCTGGGATTAAGTACCTTTAATGCTTTTTCGATTACTTTTTTTAGGTAAATAAAACCTGGGAAGAATTGTATTACACTGGATATGATTACAACGTCAAAAGTGTCTTCAATCAGCGTTTCCAGTTCATGTGCAAAGCCCTCTACCAGTTTAATATTGGTAAATCCCTCTGCCTTAATATTTTCCTCATTTCGTTTTTGTGTGAGTTCTGAAGGGTCAAGTCCGATATATTCTTTTACCAGTGGGGCAATTGAAAACATGATAGAACCTGAACCACAGCCAATTTCCAACACCTTCTTATCTTTACCAAGATAAGGCATTGCCAAAGAAGCAACGTGGTTTTTGTAATTATCCACCTCTTCTTTAGAAAACTGGTTTCCGGTATAACTGCTAACAAAGCCACCCGCTGAAACGTCATCTACAGATTTTTCAGTAACATGATCCCATAGTTGCTTTACAGATGTTTTATCTAGCTCCTCCATAGGAAGTTCTTTGTCTTCCACATCCATATAAACTATATCTGTCAGCTGGGGCAGTTCCCACTGCATTTCCATAATAGTTCTGCTCTGTGGTTGCTGTGTAATGACACAGTGAATTTTAAGGTCTGAAAGTATTTTTTGTGTGCGCATTCTTGGAAATGCAGGCTCAAAAGGAACATAGATTCCTCCTGCTTTTAATATTCCCATTACTGCAGTCACCATCTCCAAAGAGCGCTCCATTAATACTCCCACAAAGACTCCAGGCTTAACACCCCTGTCTTTTAACAACGCTGCAAGCCTGTTGGCCTGAATATTCAGTTCTTTGTATGTCATTTCGCTGTCACCGAATACCACTGCTGTATTGTCCGGCATTTTTTCAACCTGTTCTTCAAACAGGTCGTGCATAGTTCTGTTACTGCTATAGTTCCCGCGAGTATTATTGAAATCGTACAAAATTCTGATTGTTTCATCCTTTGAAAGAAATTCCACTTGAGACAGCAAAAAATCAGGTTTTGCTGTAACTGAAGTGATAATATTAATCAAGTGACTCAGGACACTTTTGGCAAATTCATTTTTATACATTGCCTCATTATAGTATAAATCTATCCTTATGGCCTCTTCACTTCTGGCGAAGCAGAACAATGAATCCGGCTCCATGCCTTCAATACAGCTTTTGTCATGAATGTTCTCAAACAGTACAATGGTCTTAAACAGAGATGAAATATCCTCAGGCTTAGCACCCAAAAGTTCTGCAATAATTTCCATAGGAAGATTTTTATTCTCATCAGCTTTAATAATATCGCCCTTTACTCTTATTAAAAGCTCCTTGAAAGTTTCCTTACTGTTTACATTAACTTTTAAGGGAAGTATATTGAGCGGATTGGTTGTATCAGCTTTTTTAAATTCGGGCATACCCAGAGTGATGTCTTTACAACCTGTGTATTTGTAAAAAAGATAGCTTACACAGGACATCAGTACCATATATATTGCGTAATCTGAACCACCGCTAATGGAAATCAGCTTTTCCAATGTCTCATTTTGGATATAAACGCTCTCACAAGCCTTTTTAGCCTGTTCCTTTTTAATACATGAAAAGCTTGCAGGCAAACCGCTTGTTTCTTCATGTCCATAAAGTCTTTCAGTCCAATATTTTTTTTCTTCTTCGTATTCACCAGCAGACATTATTATGTTTCTTGAATAGCTGTCAAGACTCATTTTTACATCCTCCCCTTAAAAATTAAAGTGTATTTCATCCGTCAATACCTTTTCACGTTTAAGATACTTGTCTTCCAGTTCTATATCCTTGATTTTAATATCAGGATTTTCAACTATACTTTTCAATATTTTTACATAATCCTTTTTAAGTCGTTCTATAGTCTCTTTTTTAAATAATCCGGTACAATACTCAAAAACAAATTCAACAACGTCATTCCCTTGAGCACACCACAAGGTCAAATCGAATTTGGATACCGAATTTTCAAAATCGTAAGGTTTGAATTTAAGGCTTTGTGTATTTGTCTCGATATCAAGATTCTGTAAGGTAAAGGAAACATCAAACAGAGGATTTCGGCTCATATCCCTCTTTGCACCAAGCTTGTCCACAAGCTCTTCGTACTGGTATTCCTGATTCTCATATGCTTTTAAGCAGCAATCCTTTACCTCGTTCAAAAACTCATTAAAAGATTTATTAGGAGAAGGAAAACTCCTGATGGCTATCATATTTACAAACATTCCGATTATATTCTCAATGTCTGCGTGAGGTCTTCCTGCAATAGGAGAGCCAACTACTAAATCCTGCTGTCCCGAATATCTGGAAAGAAGTACTTTGTAAGCGGCAAGCAGCACCATATAAAGGGTTGAACCCGTCTTTGCAGTCAGCTTGTTCAGCTCAACAGTCAAATCCTTTTCAACCTTAAAACTTATATTGCTTCCTGCAAAGTTTTTAATATCCGGTCTCTTAAAATCAGTAGGCATATTGAGCACCGGAATATTACCTTCAAACCTTTCTCTCCAGTACTTTTCCTGCTTTTCAATCTCTCCGGAGCGGAACAAATCGTTCTGCCATGCTGCAAAATCCTTATATTGCAGTCTTAATGGCTCAAGCTGTTTTCCCTCGTATAAACTTATAAATTCATTAACCATAATACGTCTTGACACCCCATCCGATATAATATGATGCATGTCATAAAGTAAAATATATCTGTCATTTGCTCCTGCTTGTTCGTCTGCAATACTCACAAGTGCAACTCTCAAAAGAGGAGCCTTACTCAAATCAAAAGGCCTGATAAATTCTTTAATTACGTTTGGTAGCCTATTTTCTTGAGTTTCAATGTATTTTATCCATAAATCTGCCTGTTGGTGTATTTCCTGAACAGGCTGCTCATTTACAATTCTAAAGGATGTCCGCAGAGATTCATGTCTCTCCACCAGCTTTTTAAATGCTTCTTCAAATTTGAGCTTGTCAACCTTACCGGATATCTCAATAACTCCCGGCAGATTGTACGCAATACCTGTTTCTTCAAATGTATTCAGAATAAACATTCTTCTCTGTGCTGACGACAATTCATAATAGCTGTTTTGTTCTATGGGCTGTATAGATGAAAAGCTGTTACTCTTAGAACTCTCAATATACTCAGCCATACTTCTTAAATTCTTCATAGTGAAAACTTCCTTTAAAGGTATAGCTGAATTCAACTCTTTATGTATTTTGTTGACAAGCATGGTAGCCTTCAAGGAATGTCCCCCAAGTTCAAAGAAATTATCATTAGCACCTATTCTTTCAACTTTCAGTATTTCGCTCCATATTTTCGCAAGTTTTATCTCTATTTCTCCGGAAGGTTCTTCATAGTCTCTTGCCGAAACTATCTCAACGTCAGGAAGAGCATTTTTATCCACCTTTCCGTTTAAAGTAAGAGGTATTTTTTCAAGTTTTATAAAGCAGGTCGGTATCATGTAGCCGGGCAAGTACCCTGAAAGATATTCCCTGAAGTTACTTTCATCCAATTCTCCTTCACAAACCAAGTAAGCAACAATATTCTTGTCCTTGTTTTCATCCTCTTTAACTGTCACAAAAGCATCTTTTACAGTGGTTATCCTTAAAAGTTGCGCCTCTATTTCTCCAAGTTCAACCCTGTAACCTCTTATTTTAATTTGATTATCCCTTCTTCCAAGGAATTCAATGCTTCCGTCAGGCATATACCTTCCAATATCGCCTGTTTTGTAAACACGTGTTCCATTTATTGTAAATGAATTTTCTATAAACTTTTCAGAAGTAAGATCAGGTCTATTTAAATATCCCCTTGCTACCCCTTCTCCTGCTATATACAATTCGCCCTTTATACCAACGGGAACAGGCTTCATGTTTTTATCAAGAAGGTATACACCCGCATTCTGTATTGGCTTGCCTATAACCGGATGTTTTTTGTAGCTATCAAATTCTGCAAAATCAATAACCTTTGCGATTGCACCGATTGTAGTTTCGGTAGGCCCGTAATGGTTAACCAATGTAGCTTGGGGGTATTTTTTATTGTATGCCTCTAAATCTTTCAGGTTTATTTCTTCTCCTCCCAAAACAATTAATCCAAGCTGTTTACAGGAATTTGTTTTATTAAAATAGTCTGAATTAACCATCATATAAAATAGTGAAGGCGTCATTTTTATATAATTTATTTCTTTTGTTTCCATATATGGAAGTAGAATATCCGGGTCTGAGTACTCCTCTTTTGTTAGAAGATGTATTTCACTACCGCTCAACAAGGCGGAATACAGGGAAGTATAAGCAAGGTCAAAGCAAAGAGATGAAACTATTGCCGTCTTGTCTTTCTTGCTGATATTGAACTTTTTAATAAACCAATCAGAGTAATTAACCAGACTGTGATTTTCAATCATTACTCCCTTTGGTTTTCCTGTTGTTCCTGATGTATAAATTACATATATGAGGTCGTCAGGCTCACTTATCTCTGTCAGATTTGAAGTATCCGTGTCATATGTATTTTCGTTGTCAAGGTTTACAATTACACCTTTGAAATTTACCTTGTTTGCAAGTTCTCCATGGCTTATAAGAACTTGAGCTCTACTGTCTTCAAGCATGTATTCAATACGGTCTTGAGGAAGCTCCGGGTTCAATGGCATATATGCTCCTCCGGCCTTTATTACAGCCAGAATACTTATAATCATATGGTATGACTGCTCACATAAAATTCCCACTATTTCGTCAGGTTTAATTCCTTTTGCCCTTAACCTTCTGGCAAGACTGTTTGCTTTTGTATTCAATTCTCCATAGCTAAGCCGTACATCCTCCGATACCAGGGCAATGCTGCTAGGTGCTTCTTGAACCTTTTTCTCAAACAATTGTTTGAAGGTATCAGGTTGTTTTGATTCCGTCAAGCTTTGATTAAACTCACAAACAAGCTGTTTTTCCTCATTTTGAGATAAAAGGCTTATCTGAGAAATTTTCAGTTCCGGGGAATCTGTTATGGCTAGGAGAATATTTGTGTAGTGCTGTGCCAACCTCTCCATGGTTTCTCTTTTAAATAGTTTTGTTTTATATTCAAGGCCCATTTTTATTTCGTCTTCCCATTCCATTGCCTCCATCTTCAAATCAAACTTTGCTGTACTGAAGTCAATGTCAACTGACGAAAACTTTAATCCGTTAATACTTATTTCCGTATTTCCTATGTTCTGCATAACAAACATGGTGTCAAACAAAGGATTCCTGCTCATATCTCTTGGCAAAGCCAGAATGTCCACAAGCTGTTCAAACTGGTAATCCTGATTTTCAAAGGCCTCAAGTGTGTTTTCCTTTACTTGTGAAAGAAAATCAATAAATGATTTATCATCACTAACAGAATTTCTCAAAGCAACTGTATTCACAAAAAATCCTACAATGCTCTGAAGATCCGAGTGATGTCTTCCCGCAACCGGCGAGCCAACCACTATATCCTCCTGCCCCACATATTTTGATAGTAAAATATTATATGCAGCAAGCATAACCATATAAAGTGTAGTTTCTGTTTTAGAGGCCAGTTCCTTCAACTTCTTTGCCGTACCGGGATCAAGACTGAAGTTTATTCTGTCTCCTTCGAAATTCTGAATTAATGGTCTTGTATAGTCGCAAGGCATATCAAGTACGGGTATATCGCCTTTGAATACCTTTTTCCAGTACTCTTCCTGCTTTTTAATAGAATCAGATTTATATAGGTCATTCTGCCAAGCTGCATAATCCTTGTACTGTATTTTAAGTTCCGGGAGGCTCTGTCCCTCGTATATTTGTGCGAATTCTTCTATAATAACATTCATTGACATACCATCTGAAATAATATGGTGCATATCAATAATTAATAGATGCCTGTCCTCTGCAGTCTTAACTAGTGTCGCTCTTAAAAGAGGTGCTTTATCCAATTCAAATGGCCTTATAAAAGACTTTATATCAGGTGTAGTTTCAGGTTTATCAGAAATATCAATAAACCCTATATCAAAATCAACCTCTTTCTGAACTACCTGCATAATCTCGTCTTCGTATATGCAGAAGTAAGTCCTAAGTGATTCATGTCTTTTAATTAGCTTCTTAAAGCTTTGTTTAAGGCGTTCTATATCAAGGATTCCTTCAATACCAACAGCAGCAGGCATGTTGTAGCCCGTCCCAATACCTTCATACTGGTTTATTATAAAAAGTCTCTTTTGTGCCGATGAAACCGGATAAAATCCCGGTGGACAGTTTTGAGTCCTTTCAATTGGTTTTATGGATGAATAAATGCTTTGAGCACAATTCTTAATTTTAGCTGCAAGACCTCTTATTGTAGGTGTATCAAAAACCTCTTTTAGCTGAATTTCGGTGTTAAAGGCTCTGTGAATATTGGTTACCAAAGCAGTAGCCTTAAGGGAATGTCCTCCAAGTTGGAAGAAATCATCATCAATGCCGATTTTCTCTATTCCAAGAATCTCACTCCATATAGCCGCCAATTCCTTTTCCATCTCATTTCGAGGTTCCACATATTTTACACCCAGACTTTGTCTTCCATCAGGGTCCGGCAGGGCTTTAATATTTATTTTGCTGTTTGAAGTAAGAGGCATACTGTCCAACTGCACAAAGTACAAAGGTATCATATAGTCAGGAAGCCTTCTTGCCAGAAATTCCTTGACCTCTGAAACCGCAAGTTTCTCCGGGGCTGTAAAATAGGCACAAAGATACTTATCCTCATCTCCCCGTGGTATAACTGTAACTTCCTGTATTAAGCCGTGCTTTAACAGTTGTGCTTCTATCTCTCCCGTTTCTATTCTGAAACCTCTTATTTTAACCTGCTGGTCCTTCCTTCCCAAAAATTCAATATTTCCGTCAGGCAGCCATCTTGCCAGGTCTCCTGATTTGTACATTCTTTCCCCCGGTAAAAAAGGACTTTCTACAAATTTTTCATCCGTAAGCTCTTTGTTGTTGAGATATCCTCTTGCAAGGGATACTCCTGCAATGCACAGTTCTCCTACTACTCCCACAGGTTGAAGATTGTTGTTATTGTCTACAATATAAACCCTTATATTACTTGCAGGTTTTCCAATTGGTACGGAATTGTCAATGCAATAGTCCTTTTCGTACTTCCAGAGGGTAGCGCATACCGTTGATTCTGTTGGCCCGTAACCATTTCTATATTCTACACGATTCTTCCACTTAGAAAGAAGTTCAGTACTTGCAGCCGAACCCGCTGTTATAAGCTTTTTCAGCGAAGTAATCCTGTCCGGATTCAAATTCACCAGATAAGTAGGAGGCAAAGTAGCAAAGGTTATTTCATTTTCGTTAATGAATCCCTCGAACCTCTCATAATTTCCGATTACCTCTTCAGGCATTATGTACAGGGTAGCCCCAGTTAAAAGTCCGGTAAAAATGTCCCAAACTGAAGCATCAAAAGAAATACTTGCAAAATGTATTGTCCTATCTTTTTCATTTAAACCAAGTGTATTATCAAAAATCCCTTTAAGGTTTGCAACCCCTCTGTGCTCCAACATTACACCTTTTGGCTTCCCAGTTGTTCCCGAGGTGTAAATTATATATGCCAGGTCATTCTGTGTGACAGTACAAGCCGGTGTTTCGTCTGAAAAGTTCTGTAAAACAGATAAGTCATATTGATAGCGGTTTTTGTCAAATTTACTTTCCTTTTGACCGCAACTTTTATCAATACTTATTACCGTATCATAGCGGAATCTTGTAAGTTCATTCTCTATTGTGTGTATTTTAGTTGAGAATTCTACCTTTTGAATCTCTTTCATTTCAACAGACAGGTCTTCAAAAAATCCTCTTGAAACAAAAAGTTCCTCACTAACATCTGTTTTAGTATCATATCCGGGATTCTGCCTCTTGAATTCCAACAGGGATTCCAGAAGCTCATACTTTTTATCCTGATCCATAATATCACCGATAAAAAGCACACCCTTATCTTTCATCAGTCCTAATGCCTTCTTGATAACCTGTCTCAGATAATTGTGTCCGCTGAAAGCCTGAATAACACTGTTGATTATTACAATATCGAACTCATTCTCTGAAACCCGGTCAATCTCATGTGCAGGCAGACATTCCAACTTTATATTATTGAAACCTTCTTTTACGGCCCTTTCTCTGTCCTTTTCAATAATAACCCCTGAGAGGTCGGTTCCGTAGTACATTCCTACCTGAGGAGCAATTTTAAACATACTGATACCTGACGCACAGCCTATTTCAAGGACTCTAGCTTCCGGGTTCAAGAAGGGCTTCAATTTTTCAAACACGTTGTCCGCATATTCTGACATTTCTTCTTTTGATAGATCTTCTCCGGTATAACTGCTTGCCCATCCTCCACCTGTTATTTCATCTACTGCGTTTTCACCTATGTATTCCCAGAGTTTTTTATCCATGAGTCCGCTTTCCTGTGACTCAGGTTCAGAGTAGATATCTTCAGAATCCATACAAAGGAAGGTATCAAGTGTTTTGCACTCCCATTGCAGCTTATTCAGCATTTTTATATTCTTTTTTGTTGACACCATAAACTTAATTTGAGAATCATTTATTATGGTCTTTATTCTCTCTTCGGGAAGCCCTGTGGATATTGGAACATACGCACCTCCGGCTTTTAAAATACCGAGAATTGCTGTTATCTGCTCTATGCTGTTTTCCATAAAAAGGCCAATGAGTGTATCCGGCTTAATATCCTGGGTTGCTATCAGATAATTTGCCAGTTTGTTTGCCTCTTTATTTAGACTGGAATATGTAACCTCACGATTTCTATATACTATTGCGGTTTTTTCGGGAGTCTTTTGTACCTGTTCTTCAAATAGTTGGTGGATTGTTTTATTATAAGGATAGTCCCTTGTTGTATTGTTGAATTCGTGAATTATTTTTTCTTTGTCAGTTTCAGTTGTGATCGTAAAAGCTGTGAGCTTTTTATTTAAATCTTCTACAGCCTGACTTAGTACGTACTCATAACGCTCTACAAATGTCCTTATTGATTCCTCTTTAAAAAGACTTGCGTTATAAACTGTCCTTATGTTTATATAATTTCCTTCGACGGAGACTAGCAGGCTCAAATTATTTGTAAAAGACTTTGCGATATCTTCATTGGCTCCTTTACAATGAATGCCCTCCATCATCAATGCAGTATTCAGAACCAGTATATCTCCGTTGTTCTCCTCTATTTGTTCTATCAGCTTTTCAACAGGATAATGCTGATTCTTGTACCCCTGCGACACCGTTTGCTTTACATTAACCAAAAGTTCTTTAAAGGACATTTCATCTCTAAGAATATCCCTGAAAATTACATATTTATTAATCTTCTGTATGTTTTCATCCTTGTATGTAGGAGCTGCAACTAATATGTCCTCTTGTCCCGTATATTTATTAAGCAATATTTTTAACCCTGTAAGCATTATAATGAAAAGTAACAGGTCTTGATTTTTACCAAGAGATAAAAGCTTTTTTGACAGTTCTTCTCCTAATGCCATTTCATGGGTTCCATATGTATAGTTGTTGTTTTTCGGATAATCAAAGGGAAGCTTTAGCTGAGTGATTTCACCGCCTAATTTTTCTTCCCAGTACTTTCTTGCATCCTCAAACTCTTTATACAACGTTAAAATATTTGTATTCATATCATTATCCCTCACAAACTTTACATTTTTAAGAAAAGCTTAAATATCTCCAAAATCTTCGTCTATAAGCTTGTTAAATACATCCCCCACATTATTAATAATAGAGGTAAATCTGTTTTCCTCGTCTTTTTCAAGGAGTTCAATATCCTTTATCTTAATCTCAATGTCAGCTGTTACGGTTTTAATTATTTTAACAAAGTCCTTGGACAAACGTTCTATTGTCTCAGGCTTAAATAATTTAGTACAGTACTCAAAAACAAAGGATATTGTTTCTTTTTCTTCGGTAGCCAAAAGTGTAAAATCTGATTTAGATGATTTTGAATCATCCTTATACGGTATAAAGTTTAAGCCATCCACACTCATCTGAGGCATTTTCATGTTTTGCAATACAAATGCCACATCGAATACCGGATTTCGTCCGGGCTTAACCTGTAAATTGAGTTTTTCAACAAGCATCTCAAATTGATAATCCTGATTTTCATATGCCTTCAGTGAAGTGTCCCTTACACTATATAAAAAATCTATAAAGGATTTTTCATAATCAACAACATTCCTCATAGGCAATGCATTTACAAACATACCTATTATGTTCTCAAGGTCTGCATTTTGTCTTCCCGCTATTGGAGAACCTACAACTATGTCATTCTGATTAGTGTACTTTGACAGAAGAATATTGTAAACTGTCATCAATACCATATAAAGGGTAGTTCCTGACTCCTTTGCCAGCCGATTAACTGCACTTGTATGCTCCTTGTCCAACACAAAATTGTATCTGTCCCCTTCAAAGGTTTTAGCATTTGGTCGGCTATAGTCAGTGGGCATTTGAAGCAACGGAATTTCTCCTTCAAACCTTTTAACCCAGTATTCTTCCTGTTTTTTAATTTCCTGAGATTGAAGAAGTCTATTCTGCCACTCAGAAAAATCCTTATACTGTATTCTCAGTTCAGGTAGTTGCCTTCCATCATATAAATCAATAATTTCCTTCACCAGAATTGCCATTGAGGTACCGTCGGATATTATATGATGCATATCAAACATCATAATATGTCTGCTTTCATCTATCTCTACAATTTCCACCCTTAGAAGAGGAGCTATTTCCAAGTCAAATGGCTTTACAAAGGAATGCATGAGGCCCCTTACAATTTCTTCTTCCGTTCCTTTTAAAGCATTCACTTCTGAGTACTTAACGTTAAATTGAGTTTCTTTATGTACTAGCTGAACAATTTCACCGTTAACGGTTTTAAAAGAAGTTCTTAGAGTCTCGTGCCTTTGAACAAGTGTTTTAAACGCCTCTTCAAGCCTTGCTTTATTCAGATTCCCCTCTATTATCATAACCCCCGGCATATTGTAGCAGGTTTCAATACCCTTAAACTGACCAAGTACATAAAGTCTTTTTTGAGCTGAGGAAGCCGGGTAATAATCTTTTTCCTCAACAGGCTCAATAAATTTACTGATTTTTTGTGTAGAAATCTTCTTTTTTAAATCCTTGTCAATATAGTCAGAAAGCTCTTGTATGGTGATAAAAGCTAAAACATCAGCTACACTCAATGATGCATCAATTTGCTTGGCTGCTCTGTTGGCAATATTTGCGGCTATTATAGAGTCTCCTCCAAGCTCGTAGAAATCTTGATTAATACCTATTTCCTTATACCCTAATACAGTTCCCCAAATCTGGGCCAAAAGTATTTGAGTCTGCGTGTATTCTCCATTTTCACGCCCTGTTAGCTTTACATCCGTAGAAGGCTTTTCTTCTTCTATCTGTTTCACAGGTACAAGGGTTTTCTTTGAAACTTCCGGTATTTCAATCCAACATCTTCTTTTCTCAAAAGGATATACCGGAATAGCCGCCTTTTTCCTTGTTTCCGTCCTGTACATTGCCTCCCACTGAATGTTGGCACCTTTTACATAAAGTTTGAGAATCTCATTAAGTAAATCTTCATTTTCACACGAACCTTCCACAAACTCTTTAAGCATGGTGTCAGCATTTGCATCAATCTGATTATTTAACTCATGGCTTTCACCATAGAAAAACCATTCTCCACTTTCCTTAGCTATACTTATGTTTGACAGCTTTTGGATTTTGTCTTTAAAATCGGCCTTATTTCTGACTACTACGGCTAATCTGTATTCATAGTGACCCCTACCGGTAAGAGCTGTGTAGCAAATGTCTTCAAGTTTTTGCTTATCCCATTTTTCTGTTAGCTTAATGTATTTTTTTACCAGTTCATTTAGTGCTTCCACGCTTTTTGCTGAAATGGCAAAAACCTTAAATTTCCCACTTTCAACTTCCTGTTCATCTTCGATGGCAGGAGCTTCTTCCAGAATTACATGACAATTGGTGCCACTAAGGCCAAAGGCACTTACTCCGCATCTTCTGGGGAAGCCATCTGCATCCCACGATGTAAGCTCCTTATTTATATAAACTGGAGAAGTCTCAAAATTAATTTTGCTGTTGGGCTTGTTAAAGTGAAGTATTGGGGGTATTTCTTTACTATCCATCGCCAAAATTGCCCTTACCAAGCCTGCTATTCCCGATGCGTTATCCAAATGACCTATATTGGTTTTAAGAGCTCCGATAGCACAGAATTGATTTTTGCGGGTATAATTTCTAAAGGCTCTGGTTATCCCGTCTATTTCAATTGGATCTCCGAGCTTGGTACCGGTTCCGTGAGTTTCTATATATGAAATTGTCTCAGGATTGATGCCTGCGTCTTTCCACGCTTTTAAAATTACTTTTTCCTGCGCGGCGGCATTTGGTGCAGTAAGCCCTATGGATCTTCCATCCTGATTTATGGCACTTCCTTTTATAACCCCGTAAACTCTGTCTCCATCCCTAACAGCTTTACTCAAAGGCTTCAGTAAAACAGCTATTACCCCTTCTCCCATGCCCGTGCCATCTGAGCTGTCATCAAAAGCTCTTGTCCTGCTATCCCCCGATTCTATTCCAAATTTGTCACCTGTCTGTACAGGTAAGAAACTGAGCTTAACACTCCCTGCGATTGCCATTTCACAATCCCCGTTTCTAAGCCCCATACATGCCATGTGTACTGCTACAAGGGATGAAGAACATGCAGTATCCACCATCACACTTGGCCCTTTTAAATCCAGAATATATGATAATCTGCCAGCTATTACCGAAGTAATATTGCCCGGAATTGAAGCCACGGTCGAAGAAGGTTCTACTTCTGAAATAAACTGCTTATATTCAAGACCTGAAACATATCCCACGTAAACTCCTGTTTCACTTCCCTCAATTCTTCTGCTGCCGTAACCAGAATCCTCAATTGCTTCCCAAGCTGTCTGAAGGAACAACCTTTGATTGGGATCCATGAGAGCAGCCTCTTTAGGTGAAATATTAAAAAACTTGTAATCAAATTTATCTATTTCCTCAAGATACGCTCCATCTGTGTACTTAACATCCTTTACAGACGTATTCTTAAATCTTAAATATCTGTCTGCATCAGTCCTTCTGGAATCAGGAAATTCAGTAACACAATCAATACCATTTCTCATATTGCCCCAGAATTTATCCAAATCGGAAGCTTGGGGAAGATTTACAGCCATACCTATTACAGCTATATCTTTAGATGAAATTTCTTCAATTTCATCCGTTGCCTCGTCATACTCAATTAAATTAAAATCCAACATAGAATCCACCCTTTAGTTTTCCTTTAACGGAGTTTTTCCGAACAAAGTAACCGGCTGCTAGTATACCTGTTATTCCCAGTATTGTAAAAATAATTAATCCAGCATTTCCTGTTCCTGCTAACAAATCCTTTATACCTGTTTTTCTAAAGATAAAGAGTCCCAGTATACATGAATCCTGAACCAAAATGGAGCCCCAAAGTGATTTTGTCCATATGTAAGGAAGTACATATATGACGGAACCTATTGCAGCGTAAGTTCCTAAAACAGGATTTAATTGCAGTAAGCCGTATATTAAGGCCTGTATTACTACAGCAGCAACAATCGAAATATTTGACCTTAACTCATTGAATATGACTCCTCTGAATATGATTTCTTCAAACATAGGAAGAACCATAAGCATAATTATAAAAATCAAAAAACTTCCTTTTGTCTGAAAGAAACTATCCAGATATTCTCCGAACTGCGGAAAAGTTTTACCAATGATATTTATAGATGTAAAGCATGTTGTAAATAAGCACATAGAAATACCCATTAAGGCTATACCAAGTACGTTTTTGGGACTTATTTTGGTGAAACTGCAAACCTTAAACAGATTTTTGTTTCGGAGTTTTAAAATTATAGAATATAAGGAAATTGTAATTATTGATATTGAGAAACTAAAAAGGGTTTTGTTGCTCCAAAGGAAATCATTTAGAGACTGGTTTTTAGAGCAAATGTTAAACACAAACCATTGAACCCCTCTAAGAACCGTATATAACAATACTAAATATAACACTATATAAGCTGTCATTTTGAGATATCTTTTCATTTTGTTTTATCCTCCCCGGTTAATGTTATTACCGTGCCGAAGCAAAATTACTTAGGGCATTTTTAGGCTTATTACTCTTTGTGAGATAAATTACACCCGCTACAATTATCACAAAAC
The DNA here is from genome assembly GCA_023412275.1 of Bacillota bacterium. Lineage (GTDB taxonomy): Bacteria > Bacillota > Clostridia > Acetivibrionales > DSM-1351 > Ruminiclostridium. The sequence continues at coordinate 2,300 of JAEYNY010000037.1, read as the reverse complement.
TAATTACAATTGCCGGCCAAGCAGTACCCTTATTGAGAATTGAATCTTCCGTTCTCATTAAAATGTACATAATTCCCTGACAGGAAGCCTGAGCTATTACAGAAGCCCATAAGGACTTAACCAATAAGTACAAGGTAACAAATAATACTGCTCCTAAAAATCCATAAGCTATTAATGGCACATTCACACTGAAGAACATCAATCCGTACATAAGTCCCTGTATTATTACAGCCGCAACAACCGGCAGTTTATCTCTCAACTCGTTGAAAATCAACCCTCTGAACAGTATTTCCTTATAGACCGACCCAACCAGAAGGAAGCAAGTAAATACTATTACAGTTCCTCCATCTATAAACATGAATTTCATTATGCTTATCAAATCCGGATATCTTTCGGTTATAAAAGGAAGCTTGAATACTGAAGAAGTAAAAAACCCTGAAGCCAATCCGATAACAAAAATAATCCCAAAATTCTTCTTACTTATTTTTTCCGTCAACTTAACGTGTTTAAGCAGATTAACTCCCTTAAACTTTTTAAATACAAAGTAGAAAATAGTAAATTGTATCAAGTCACTTGAAACTGTTACAACCAGCGAATTTCTGTTGAGCCATGGGCCTATACCCGGCCTTGGAAGTATGTAGCCTTTCCCGATATAGACTAATGACTTAATGATTAAGAAATATGTAACAACATAGATTAATAGGTTACCTACCATTATCAAATACTTTTTCATTTTCTTACCTCCATTTATTTATTACTTGTAATGAACTGCACAATTTTTAGATACTTACCTGTAAGTTCTTTTACTTTATCCCCCCTGAGCCTTGTAGAGTTATACTCACATATGAAAACGGTTTGTCCGTTTTCCTCACTTTCACCTAGAGCAATATCATAAACTCCGGTCAAGTTTTGTGGCATAGATAGCAAGTTTTTCTTGTAGAATAAGGGTAAAATTGATAAATTACCTTTATTTTCAATGCTTTCTTCTCTTAAGTCCTTTAAGCTATAGCCTGATTGCTCACCACAATTTCTCTTTTGGTGTATCATCGCGTATAACTCTCCGAAGCTGCCCGCTTCCTTTAAATCCAAGCTGATAGGATATACTTTGTCACAATCATCAACCATAGTCTGTATGGTTATTTCAGCTTTTTGTGTTATCTGCCCAAGCAAATAAACAAAGGCACAAATCAGGACATCAATTTTTTCAAAACCTCTTAAAACATCATCATTTAGCCGGAACTTGAATACCGAGCCATAACCTCCACCTTCTTTCGAAAAATATTGTTGTGGAAAATCAAGAAATTCAAGACTAATATTTTTAGTGGAGTTTTCCTCCCCTATTTCTATAAAAGCTGATAGCTTTGAAATTGTAGGGTTCGAAAAAATATCTGTAATCTTTACTTTGCCCGAATACTTTTCTTCTATTTTAGAATGTACTTGAATCAAAGTAAGGGACGTACCTCCCAGATCAAAAAAATTGTCTGTTGTACCAACATGTTCAATTTTTAAAACCTGCCTCCAGATATCCGCCAGTATTTTTTCAGTTCTTCCTGTTGGCTCAACATATTCTGTGCCTGTATTTACACTGAATTTCGGCTCCGGCAGAGCCTTTCTGTCCACTTTTCCATTCTGTGAAAGGGGCATCTTTTCCAGCCTTACAAAATATGATGGCACCATGTATTCCGGGAGGTTCTTAGTCAGATGCTCCCTTAATTCTCCCGGTGCAATGTCCCTGTCTGCCACCAAATATGCACACAGGTAGCTGCTGCCCTCTTTTTCTGTCCTTGCTGCAACCACAATCTCTTTTATGTTTTCATGTTTTAAAAGTTCTTCTTCTATCTCTCCAAGCTCAATTCTAAAACCTCTGATTTTAACCTGATGATCTATCCTACCCAGATATTCTATATTCCCGTCGGGCAGCCACCTTGCCAAATCTCCGGTCCTGTACATACGACTGTTTACAGAAGCATCTTCCTCTGTATATGGATTGTGTACAAATTTCTCCGCCGTCAGCTCAGGCCTGTTGAGATACCCTCTTGCCAAGCCGTCTCCTGCTATGCACAATTCCCCCGGTATTCCCACAGGCTGCAAGTTATTGTACTTGTCCACCACATAGAGCTGTATATTGTCTATTGGCTTTCCGATTGGTACAAGTTCAATCTCCCGTCCCTCCGGGCAATCAAAGTAGGATACATCCACCGTTGCTTCGGTAGGGCCGTACAGATTGATAAGCTTTGTTCCGTATCTGCTGCCTACAAGTTGGTTAAATCTCTGTACCTGTTTTACCTGTAAGGCCTCTC
>JAEYNY010000030.1 GCA_023412275.1 Bacillota bacterium | reverse complement strand
GTGCAATATATGCCGGAGCAGTAAAAGCAATGGATGTGGTTGGAAATCCTGTAGAGACCCTCAGCGAAGGTGCAGGAAAACTAAAGGAGGCAGTCGGAAGCTTCTTTGGTAGTGTAAAGGGTAAGCTTAAGGAAATAGCAGGCAGCATTAAGTCAAAGGTAGCAATACTGGGACAGCCTGCACAGTTGATGAAGTTAATAGCCAACAAGGCTGTAGACATGGTACTGAACTTCATCATCTCCCATCCGCCATCAGCACTAATAAAAGCAGTATTTAAAGGCATAGAAGCCATATCGGGAAAATCCATAGTAGAGCTGGTAAGACAGTACATACCGTTTGCAGATAAGCTGTTTGACAAAATTGCCGGATCAGGCCCTGTACAAAGTTTGATGAAGCCGCTGCAAGGACCAATAAATAATGTAAATGGAATGATAGACGAGGCAACCACCGGAGCAACAGGCATGGTAAACAATGCAGAGCAGTCAGCCACATCAACTCTGGGTAGCGGAGCAAAACTCGTTACAGCAATGGGTATAGGCAAAGCGGGCGGTAGCAAAGCGAACAGCAAAGGCGACGCCAAGGGAGAAAGCAAAGGAGGAGGACCAAAAGGTGGAGGCGACTTCCTGGGCATATTGTTGTCGGGAATACATACAAAACTCTATGCTATAGGATTAAGAAATATCGCCAAACTGGGCAAAAACCTTGCAAGCAAAGTAGCAGGCGGAGCAAAAACCCTTATAGGGAAAATGCTCACTCCAAAGGTTAAATTCAAGCTTGGAAATGAAAGCCATGAGCTGTGGGTGGAAAAAGGTAAGAATAAGAATGTTGTAATGATGGCGAGTGATTTACCGGGAGAATTTGGGAAAAATGCTGAAGTAAGCAGGATAATTAAAGAAGACCCCGAAATAAATAGTATAGCAGCTAAAACAGCACAACAGCCAACCGAGCCAAAAGTTAAAATTTTAGCAGAGAAGACTCAAGCAGCTAAAGATAAAATTGCGGGAGTAAGTAAGGTTGCCAACAATGGTCCTTGGGAAGAGATTGACCGTTTTAGGAGTAAGACAAAAGGGTTGGAACCCCTTGGGGATAGAATTCCAGAACGGTCAGATGGATTAGGTACAGTAGCATATGTGGAACTAAATGGTACAAAAGTGTTTGGAGTGAATTCGTCTGTTTTAAGTGATGAATCTAAGGACTTAGGTCGTGAGTTTTTGAAATCTATGCAAGCTAAAGGCTTTTTAAATGAAGTTAAAAGTTATGGGCAAGGCCATTCTCAAGTTCTGACACATGCTGAAGGACATGCGTTAATGAGGGCTTGGAAAAAAACAGGAGGGAATTTAGGTAGTAATGTTGTTATTTATGTTGATAGGTTAACTTGTGGAATATGTCAAGAAAATTTACCCAAAGTTAAAGAGTTTATGAATATTAAGACATTGCAGGTAATATGCAAAAATGGAACGAAATTTACATTTTAGTTTATTAGGAGGGGTAGAGTGTGCACAGAATAGTTTTTCAATCGCCTAGTGGCTTAGAAATTGAAAATCCAGAGATGAAGCAGCTAATGGGGTATATTATTGAACAATTTCCACAATATTGGCACCAAGGGCATGGAGGTGGGATTGTTGATTTTTACGATGAAAACAATAGACATTTGCGATTACTTATTTTACCAAACGATGAATATGGTATATACCTTCAGTATGTGAAAAAAGGTATCAATGAGGAAACTTGGCTTTCACTATTCGACCATATGAAATTGAATATTACTGCTGAATGTGGTGATGAATTATATGCTTCAATAGGGCTGTTCTTACCCAAGGAAAAAGCATGGCTAGCGGTTGAAGAATTCTGTAAAACAGGGGAAAGAACAGAAAAGATAGATTGGGTTAGTCCAAGCGAGATACCAGAAGGTGGCAATTGGTAATGTGTTATAAAAAGACTAAAGTAGGTTGTTAATAGATATTGGGAAGATCTACAGGATAGGCAGACTAACCATACAACTTACACACAAGGGCGGTTATCTCAATAGAGGTAACTGCTTTCTTTTGCTTATATGGGTTGAAGCATATTAACCGAAAAGGTTTAACTTTGCGGTTATATACCTGAATATGCATGCAAAGGTTCAAAATCAATTATGTGTATTTGCAAAAATGATGTGCACCTTTACGAATGGAATTTATAAAAAAGAAGCCAGACTCAACCAATCCGAGGACCTATTGCACTCTCTTCAAATGCCTGAATACTGCCTCCGTAGGCTATTCTGACCACCTGTTGACACACTGACGATCATTCCGACCACCTAAGCTCGAACCGTATACCGCCGGCACTGCCGGCGGTTGTGCTTCGGCACAGGTCGTTTACGACCACGTGCCTTTATCCTGCACCAGAATCAATATGGGGGTTCAGCACAATTTGTTCGGAAAAGTGCCGAAAGGAACAGTCGCCAAATTGCCCCCAAATTCCTTCTCAACCTCTGCATGGGTATTTGTACCCTACGGCTGCTTGAAAATCGAAAATAGGGGTAACACGTCGCTGCACAGAGGTAAGTATTTTGCAACAAAAGATGCTGTAAAAATCAACTCGGTCAGCAGAGAACAGAGCCGGGATATGAAAAGAGTATCAACTAAAAGCCCCAGTTCATGGAGAACCCCTCCTTGACCGGCTTTTTGGCTCATGATAAAATGGGACACAGCCGGGGGTTTAAGGGGGGAAAATTCCTCGAAGTATTCCTGATAAAGCACAGCACATAAAACAGAATAAAACAACAGATACAGGCAGAGAAGATTAAACAATAATGTTTTTCTTCTCTGCTTTTTTGCTTTTATCTTTTTCAAATTTACTTGCAATCATTTTTCACCAGAGTTAACATCACACACAATTAAAAATTTGTGCTCTTGTGAAATTGAAAAAATTCACGTATCAGAGTACAAAATGAAGGCTCGTGAGCCTAAAATCACGTAATCAGTCACATGGAAAATGGATAGGCTAAAACTCCCTTGCGAGGTCAAAAGCATAAAAGTTTTTAGACTAACGCTCATAAAGTGCGGTTGCCGGCAGATTTTATGGAGACAAACAACGAAATGGAGGAGATATTATTTATCAAAAACGTAAGATGGCTTTTATAGGTATTGATATGCATAAAGACACACATACAGCGGTGGTTATGGACTGCTGGACTAACAAAATAGGCGAAATCACCTTCGCCAACAGACCATCGGCATATGACAAATTTATGGTCGATGTGAAAAAGTTATACGGGGACTTGCAGCCAATATTCGGTCTGGAGGATACCAGAGGCTTTGGACGGAACTTCGCTTCCTACCTTTTGGGGCATAAATACACCGTCAAGCATGTAAATCCTGCTTACACAGATGCAATGCGTTCAAGTGCTCCTATGTCAAAAAAAGATGACTCTTACGATGCCTTCTGTGTGGCAAGAGTACTGAGGGATATGCTGGATATCCTACCTGATGAACAGCATGATGATTTATTCTGGACAATCCGGCACTTGGTAAAACGCAGGGATTCGCTTGTACAAGGGATTATTATTGCCAAAAATCAGATAAATGCCCAGCTTACATATGTTTACCCAAGCTACAAGGAGTATTTCTGTGATGTTGACACCAAAACTGCTATGTTTTTCTGGGATAAGTACCCTCATCCCAAACACCTCAAAGGTCTGCAGCCGGAAGCGTTGCTAGAGGAATTAAGGCAGGTGCATAGAGGCGTGACTGTAAAGAAAGTTCGGGATATTCTCACGCTATCGGAGAAAAACAGCCCAAAGGAGAAGGACTATCAAGACGAGCGTGACCTTGTTATCAGGAGCCTTGTGCGGGAATTAAAGTTCAGAAAGCAGGAAAATGAGGATATCGACAGGGAATTGGAAAGGCTGATTCAGCTTACAGGCTATAAGCTTCATACCATGCCGGGCATTAACCTTATCACAGCAGCAAGCATTATTTCAGAGATAGGCAATATTGAAAGGTTTCCTAACTCTGACAAGCTGGCTCAATTTAGCGGGGTAGCTCCAGTTAATTTCAGTTCTGCCGGAAAGGGTAAAGACCAACGCAGCAGACAGGGCAACAGGGTTTTAAATGCTATATTTCACTTCCTTGCAATCCAATTGGTACAGGTAAATCCAAACGGTAAAGCAAGGCATCCGGTATTCAGAGAGTATTTTGAAAGCAAGCTTAGAGAAGGAAAAAGTAAGCCCCAAGTCTTGTTTGTGTGTCAAGAAGGGCAGTAAGGATTATATATGGCATGATGCGGACAAAGACCGAATACAAGCCGTTTGAAAAGTTAGATGATTGATATTGTCTGGAACTTTCATTATGGTAAAATAGTGTTGTAAAAATTGTAAAAAATCCTCTGGAAAGAGGCTTAATATAGATTATGCTTTTTAGGGGTAAAAAGAGCTTACAGGATAAAACCACAGTATAGAATATCTATAATGCGGGAGTAAGTGAAACTCATGATGGTGGCAATAATTCAAATATAAGTGCTAGGCTAGAAGAGGAATTGGAGAACTACGCTAGGGGATTGAATCAGTTTGCACAAAAGTTGGGAAATAAAGTAAAAGCTACTGATAAAACACTCTCTGTGGGAATTACTGATGTCCATGGCTTAGAAGGCTCTATATTTGGAGGAGCATCACCTAAATTGAGGAAAGCAGCTGGCTTGGATGATTTGGATGACGTATATCCTAATCGATCAGTGAAAGCTCCATATGACAAAAATGAGGTAGGACTTGGACAATTTACACGTCATGCAGAAGAAGGGGTTATGGCAACTTTTGAAGATTCTGTAGTAAAGGCTGGGATAAATCCGCAAGATGTTAAGGACACAATTTATATTATGCAATCAAATGGTGGCGGAGTTTGTTCAATGTGTACATTGGATTTAATTGATAAATCACCACATAGTGATAAAGGGATATTTAAGCAGTTTACTGAACAATTTCCAAATTTAAATATTGTTGTATCAACTTATAGTAAAGCACTTGCTTCAAAAGCAAATGGAACATTATCTTTTGAAGTTAAAAACGGTGTAGTAAAAAATATAGTAAAGAATAAAGTAAAGAAATAGTGGGGGACAACTATGAAAATATGTATTGATAAAATTAATGAAAATGCTAAAGTTTCTTTAGCTTTAGCAATCGGAGAAAAAGTCTTAAGTAAATTATGGAATAAAGATGGATACGAATATTGTAAGAATAAGTTAGAAATGTGTTGGTTATGGCTTAATGGTGAAAATATTGAAATAGATAGATTTTGGGAATGCTTTGATTATGGTGGCGAAGAAAATTTGTTAATATATGCTACTGGTGAAACTGATAAAACTACTAGACAAATTTATGGAATTTTTATTGAAATTGTTTCATATACGACAATGCAGGCTAATGACAAAGAACAAGCCGGAGAATTGCCAGAATATCTTGAAGAAGTAGATGATAATTATTTATTGAATTTGCTTAATTTGGCTTTAGAGGAAGGTTATTTTAAAGAAAAAGATATGAATAGTATCATAGAATATTTAGGAAGTAAATATTCTGTTGATAGTGATATTCAACATAGCAATATAAGTAAAGAAGAAATTGTAAATATCTTTATGTAAGGATTAAGAAGCTACTAATTTAATTATTATATGGATATACGTGATAATATGTATATAAAATGTAAAGAAATTCGTGTGCCAAATTTACCTCGATCCTTCTTTGGCATGTACTTCAAGGTTACAGTAGTTTACAGAATAACACTGTTATAAACTTTTACACAAAGGTAACATTTTTTAGGCCTTAATGGAGATATATTCTCTGTTAAGCCCTTTTCTTTTTGTCCCCGTAAAAGCAACAAGTGCCAGTGATGACCACCATGTAAAGCCTTGGCAAATGCGGTAATTCTCATAATCTGACCCGGTAGCAACTCAACTCCGTCAGGCAGTAAAAGCAATATTTGAAAAAGCAAAACAGCTGGCAATGGGAATAATTGAAGCAGGCCGAAGACTAATAGTAAGTGCTATAAAGGGCTTGGGAACTGTTCTCAAAGGACTGGTAAAAGCCCTCCTTGCTAAATTCCCGGGAATAGCAAATAAAATATGTAATTTGATAGATAAAGCTGTAAATAAAGCGGTTGCAGCAGTAAACAAAGCAGCAGCACTTCTGAAAAAAGGAGTAACTGCAGCACTGAACTTTATGGCAAAAGCAGTAGACGGCTTATTTGCCGGTTTGCAGAAGCTATACAAAG